>NZ_OZ409840.1:4475000-4613395 GCF_979258185.1 Stenotrophomonas sp. AC248
ATCCTTCCTGCAGGCGCCTTCACAAGATACCTGCGCATACTGTCAAAGAACTTTGGAATCGGCCTCAGCGCCTTCTTCCGTTTGCCCCGACGTTTCCGTCGTTGCGAGCCGCCCATTATAGACCGGCTTATCTGCTTCGTCAACACCTTTTTTCAAGGCCGTTTCACCGAAGCGAAACGTTGTTGCCGATGCCGCTTCGTCGTTTGCCCCGAGAGGCTTTCGTCGTTGCGAGCCGCCTATTATGTCAGGCTTTTCGTTTCCGTCAACACCTTCTTTCGAAGCTTGTTGCCGTCGCTGCGGGTGGGTGTTCACCGGGGTGAAGACCGCGTCGCAGCGAGGGAGCGAATACTAAAGACTTCTGAAAATTCGTCAAGGCTTTTCTTCGATCTTTTTCATCGACGCGTCATCAATGCGTGCTGCTCATCTGCAAGCGCGGCAGCACGCGCGTTGCGCGTGCTGCCGCAGGCTTGCTAACAATGCATGTCTTGTCGTCAGGGATGCATGTGATGTCTGCAGTAGCCAAGCGTTCGTTGTTGCGCGATATGTCGTTGCCTTCGTTGATGGCTGGCTTCATCACCGTGTTGGTGGGCTTTGCCAGTTCGGCGGTGATCGTGTTCCAGGCCGCACGCGCGATGGGCGCATCGCAGGCGCAGATCGCCTCGTGGATGTGGGCGCTTGGACTAGGCATGGGCATCACCTGTATCGGCCTGTCGCTGCGCTACCGCGTGCCGGTGGTGACGGCATGGTCGACGCCGGGCGCGGCCATGCTGGTGGTGGGCGCCGGTGCGGTGGGCTACAGCGATGCGATCGGTGCGTTCGTGCTGGCCGCAGTGCTGGGCATGATCGCCGGCTTCTCGGGGATCTTCGCCCGGCTGATGCAGCGGGTACCGATGGCGTTGGCTGCGGGCATGCTGGCCGGGGTACTGCTGCGCTTCGGTCTGGAGGTGTTTGTGTCCATGCAGACGCAGCTGGGCATGGCACTGGCGATGTTCGCCACCTGGTTGATCGGACGCCGGCTGTTCCCGCGCTATGCGGTGATCGCCACGCTGCTGGTGGGTATCGCCGTGGCCGCCGGCCAGGGGCTGCTGCATATGCAGGAGGTTCGCCTGCAGCTGGCCACGCCGGTGTTCACCTGGCCCACGCTGTCGTGGGCGGCAGTGATCGGCGTTGCCCTGCCCTTGTTCGTGGTGACCATGGCGTCGCAGAACATCCCGGGGGTGGCGGTGATCCGTGCCTCCGGCTACGACACACCGGTGTCCCCGGTGATTGGCTGGATCGGCGTGGCCAACACGCTGCTGGCCCCCTTCGGTGCGTTCGGACTCAACCTGGCGGCGATCACCGCCGCGATCTGCATGGGCCGCGAGGCGCACGAGGATCCCGCGCGCCGGTACACCGCCGCGGTGGCCGCCGGCGGCTTCTATATCGTGGTGGGCCTGTTCGGGGCGACGGTGGCGGCCGTGTTCGCGGCCTTCCCCAAGGAACTGGTGGCCTGCGTGGCCGGCATTGCCCTGTTCGGCACGATCGCCAACAGCCTGTCGATGGCGCTGCGGGAAGAAGCCGACCGCGAGGCGGCCCTGGTGACCTTCCTGGTTACCGCCTCGGGGCTGTCACTGGCCGGGATCGGTTCGGCCTTCTGGGGGCTGGTGGCCGGTGGCATCTGCCTGCTGGTGCTGCGACCCGCGCGCGCCTGAGCCGGCTCAGGGATCCAACAGGAAGGACAACGCACCGATCACCACGATGTAAATGGCCATGCCGACCAGTACCGCCGACCAGCGGGTACCGCCCAGGCCAGCCAGTGCGGCGTGCTGCGCGGGCGCGTCACCGGGATGACGTGCCTCGGCCAGCGCGATCATCCGCTGGGTATGCCGCAGATACAGGTGATTGCCCACCGAACCGGCAGCGACGCTGGCCCCCAGGGTGATCACCAGCGATACGCTGTCGCTGACATCGATCAGGGTTTCCAGGATGGACAGGACGGTGAGCGCGCCGATCCACATGGCCGCCACCGCATACATGCGGCGGTACAGCATCCAGAACGCGCCAAACAGGAAGGCGGGCCAGTTCCAGGCGGTGGTGCTGCCCGCCGTGCCGTCGGCTGTGAGGTCCAGGCGCCACTTGCGGCGATACACCGGGAAGTTGGCGCCGACGAAGGCGGCATACGCCTGTTGGCCCGCCGCCAGGGGTTCCTGCACAGGCAGGGCGGTGGAATCGAAGGCCGACGCCGGCGCAGCGTAGGGATCCTGCGGCCGCTCGACCGGCGTCGGCGCGGGCACCGCCAGATCGGCCACGCCATGCAGGGGCTGCCACTGGGCCATGCCCTGGCGCCAGACCAGCGTGTCGGCGGTGATCTGGCCCTGCGCAAGCAGCTGCTGCAG
Source organism: Stenotrophomonas sp. AC248 (assembly GCF_979258185.1). Lineage (NCBI taxonomy): Bacteria > Pseudomonadati > Pseudomonadota > Gammaproteobacteria > Lysobacterales > Lysobacteraceae > Stenotrophomonas > Stenotrophomonas sp. AC248. Next base: position 4,477,376 of record NZ_OZ409840.1, read on the forward strand.
CTGCGCGGCGGGCACCGGTCCCTGACGCTGCTGCTGGTGATCGGCGTAGTACCACGGGGTATCGGACATGACTCGTTCCTTGAGGGAAAGGCACCGGTTCGCCCGTCCGGGCGTCCGGCTGACGGATTACAGGGGGAGTACGCGGAAGGTCTGGGTGAGCGTGTGGCTGGCGCCGGCAGGCAGGGTGACCACGTCCGGGCCGGCGTTGGCGGCCTCCAGGCAGACGTAGTTGCGCCAGCCTGCACCGACGTCGGCCATGCCGGCCGCCCCCGCCTGGCCCGGGTTCCAGGCCACCAGCGAGCGGCTGCCCTGGGTGGTGATCTCGATGCGCCGCTTCAGGCCCGGATCCTTGAGTACGTAACGGCCGGCGGCGCCGGTATAGATGCGGTCGCTGCGGCCAGGATCGCGCGGGTCGCGCAGGTTCCAGTCGCCCTGCTGCACGCGCGGGGTGGCGTAGTTCTCGAACTTGTCCAGATAGGTGAGGCCGTCCAGCCCCTGTACGTCCACGGCCGTGGCGTCGTCCACCCGGAAGTAATTGTGCAGGGCCTGGGTGAAGCTCACTGCCTGGCTGCCGGTGTTCTCGGTGATCAGGCGCTGCTCAAGCGTGCGGCCGATGCGCAGCTGCATGGTCAGGCGCAGGGCCAGGTTGTCCAGCGGCGGCGGGGCCAGGGTGAGCAGCACAGTGCCGTCGGCCTCGCGGCGCGCCTCCTTCACTGTCCATGCCACGTTGCGCACGAACCCATGCGAGGGCACATCGGTGCCCTGCCCCTGTCGCCCGAAGTACGGCCAGCACACCGGGCTGCCGCCGCGGATCGGGGTGGGCAGCGCCTGCGCGCTGGGTGACAGCCACAGGAGGTCCTGGCCGCCCTTGGGGACATAGGACAACAGCTGCCCGCCGAACACCGCGATGGCCGCGCTGGCAAACGGGGTGTCCACCTTCCAGACAGGGAAGCCCTGCACGGTGCCCAGGCTCAGGCCCTCGACCTTGGGCAGGGCGGCGTTGGGGCCAGCCGCGGACTGCACCAGGCGGGCGTGGTTGGGCGGCAGGGTGAACACGGTGGATGCGGGCATGGCAGTCGGGGAGATGGAGGTGGGAGGCGCACTGCGCAAGGCAGTGAGGATGCGTTGGCCGGCGCGGCCGTCGGCGGTGGGCCAGCCGAGGCGCTGCTGCTCGACCTGGATGGCGCGGCGGGTGGCGGTGCCCACCATGCCGTCGGCGGCACCGATGTCGTGGCCGCGGGCCAGCAACAGGCTCTGCAGTTCGCGACGCTCGCGGCGGCCGATGCCGGGGTCGTCGGTGGGCCACGCCGCCACGGTGCCCGCACCGCCGCGCAGGCGGTCGGCCAGGGTGGCGATGGCCAGTGCATAGCTTTCGGCGGCGTTGTAGGCGTAAATCGCGTCGTAGTTGCGGAACACCAGCCAGGCCGGCCCTTTGGCGCCGGTGGGCAGCAGCAGCGCGGCGTTGCTGTCGTCGGGCAGGCCGGCCGGGGCCAGCGCACCGCCGCCGACCGGGGCGATGCCCAGTGCGCGCCAGCTGGCCAGCGGTTTGCGCTGGGTGCGCCCGGCCAGCGCCGGGTTGAAGCCAGACGGGAGGCGGACTTCGACTCCCCACGGCTGGCCGGTGCGCCAACCGGCCTTGGCCAGATAGTTGGCGGTGGAGGCCAGGGCATCGGGAATGCTGGCCACCAGGTCACGCCGACCATCGCCGTCCCCGTCCACGGCGATACGCGCGTAGGTGGACGGCATGAACTGGGTGTGGCCGAAGGCACCGGCCCAGGAGCCGGTGAGGCCTTCAGCCTGCAGGTCGCCGGCGTCGAGCAGCTTGAGCAGGGCGAGCAGTTCGCCGCGGAAGAAGGGCTGGCGGCGACCATTGCACGACAGCGTGGCCAGCGACTGCAGCAGTGGGCGCTTGCCGAACACGCGGCCGTAATCGCTCTCCACGCCCCACACCGCCACGATGGTGGCCGGGTCGACGCCGTACTGGGTGGACACCCGGTTCAACAGGTCGCGGTGCTCGAGCAGACGCGCGCGTCCGTCGTCGACGCGCTGGCTGTCGACCAGCGCGGCCAGGTAGTCCCACAGCGGCGTGGTGAATTCCGGTTGCGCATCGAGCAGCGGCAGCACGCTCAGATCCGGGGTGAGGCCAGCAGTGAAGCGGGCGAAACCCGCCGCACTGATGCCCTGCTTGGTCGCCTGCGGTTGCAGGGTGGCCAGGCAGCGTTCGAAGCTGTCCTGCGCGGCGGCGCTGGCCGTAGCGGTGAGCAGTGCCAACGCGGCAAGGGACAGGCCCAAGCGGCGCAGGACCGACGGCGATACCGGAAGACGGCGTGCGGGCATGATCACCTGCGGGCAGTGGAAGAAGGCATGCCTGCAGCATAGGTCAATGCGTGACCAGGCAGGCATCATCCGGACAGATCCTGCATCAGCAGGGTCAGCACCGATACGCGCTGCAGCAGCGCCGGCCGCTGCGCAGGTCCCATCGCCGCATGCAGCTCACGCAGCTGGGCCGCGGTCTGGCGGTAGCCGGCCAACTGCAGGCGGTGAGCCTGTTCCTGTACGCGCTCCCAGCCGCCGCTGTGCTGGTGGCGAAGGCCCTGCTGCAGCAGCAGCGCCAGCTGCTCCAGGGTGTCCAGCAGCGGGGTCGATCCGGCGGCGTCAATGGCCGGCACCGGCAGCGGTGCGACGGGCGGATGGACCTGCGGGACCACGGCCTGGGTGTCGGTGAGCAGCGCCGTGGGTTGCATCACCAGCGCCCCACCCTGCAGGTGCACGTTGCCGGCCACCGCCCGCAGGGCACCGTAGTGGCCATGGAGTACGCGGGCCAGCACGTCCACCGCGTCCGGCGCGGCGGCGCGGTGCGGGTGCAGCAGCCGCAGGCCGGTGCCCTGGCCGTCGCGCGCGACCAGCTCGGCATGCAGGGTCTGGGTGACCGGATCCCAGCCGACATGCGCCGCCTGCAGCGCGTCGACCTGCACCACATGGAAGGCGGCTGGCGCCCCACCCGCGATGCCGGCTGCCGCCACCCTTGGCTGGGTGAAGGCCGGCGGCTGCCGTGCCAGGTGCGCGGCCAGCGCCGCCGGGTCGGGATGGCGCAACGGTGCCCCCAATTCGTCCCAGGCGCGGGGCGACAGCGGCAACAGGCCGGTGTGCTGCCGTTGCGCGGCGACGTTGATGGTGCCGTTGGCGCTGCGCGTGGCGCGCTGGGTGATCACCTGGCTGGCGGCCAGCTGGCGCAGCGGATGGCCGGCGACACGGCGTTCGCCGATGCGCGCCGGCGCCTGCGCCTCCAGCGGCCACTGCCGTGCCATCACGGTGACCGACTGGGTGTCCGGGTCGGCCCACAGCACGCTGGCGCCTTCCTCGCGTTCGTCGCGCCAGAGCGCGGCGCCCAGCGAGACCAGGCGCAGGCGGTCCAGCGCCACCTCACCGTTGACCCCGATCCCCAGCACCTGCGCGGCAGGCAGCGCCGGGGCGGCCTGGCAGGCCAGCTGCGCCGCCGACTGCAGGCGCGCCCACAGTCCCACCACCAGATCCAGCAGGGCGAGCGGTGCGAAACGCGTGCTGCGCGCCTGCCGCGCCTGCAGCAGGTGGCGCAGCTCGGCCAGGGCGTCGTCGATCCAGCACCAGCCCTGCGCCTGGGCCCGGGTGCGCAGCGCCTGGATGCGTGCCGCGAGGGCGATCAGCGGCTGCGCACCCCCATCGAGCCAGAGCGACAGCAGCAGCGCCTCGATGTCGGCATGCAAGGCCTGGGCGGCAGCATCCCAGCCACTGGCGGCATCGGACGCCGTGTCGGCACTGCGCAACTGCAGGGTGTGCGGTGCCTGCAGCGGGCCCAGGCGCTCGGCTTGGGCGAAGGCCAGCACCGCCAGCACCACGTGGACGCAGTTGCCCCCTTGGCGGCAGTCACAGCGCGCGTGTGCGATGGAGCCGCGGGCGAAGAAGCGCACGCTGCACATCGGCAGCTGCGCACTGGGCGGGCTGTCCTCGCCGGCCCACGGGTGCACGGTGATCACCGGGGCGTCCTGACGGAGCCGCTCGGCCTGGTCCATGACCCCGGGAGGCAGCGCGGCGGCCAGCGCCGGCAGGTCGAACTGGGCCGGGCTCCAGGACGCGGCGGGGGCGGCAACTGGCGCGGCGGCATCGGCGTGGTTTGCCGGCGATGGCGCGGCGGCGGCCGCGCGGGCCTGCCAGGCCAGCACCAGGGTGACCCGGTGCCGGCACATGGCCGAGGCGGTGCAGCTGCACTGGGCATCGCGCAGGGTGCAGCCCACCGGCAGGCGCGCGATGCAGCCGTCGTCGTACGTGGCGGTGACGGTGCCGCTGGCGTCGATGTCCAGCGCCGGCGCCACGCCGGCGGCCAGATCCTTCTGCGCGCGCTTGACGAAGCCCGGGTTGGCCAGCGCCATCAGCGCGGCCGGGGTCAGCTCCAGCAGGTCCTGGCGCGGATTCATGCCAGCACCTTTTCGGCCAGCCAGGCGGCCAGCTCGCCCGGCGTCATCGCGGCAATGTGCGCGCCGACCTTGACCAGCCGTGCTGCGGTTTCGCGGTCGTAGCTGGGATTGGCCTGCGCATCGAGCGCGGCCAGCCCAAGTACCTTGGCGCCGGATTCGACCAGCGCCTTGACCCGGCGCACCAGGTCGCCATCGGAGCCACCCTCGTAGAAGTCGCTGACCAGCACCACCACGCTGCGTGCCGGATTGACCACGCGGCCTTGCGCGTAGGCCACCGCACGGGCGATGTCGGTGCCACCGCCCAGCTGCACCTTCATGAGCAGTTCGACCGGGTCGGCCACATCGGCGGTGAGGTCGACCACGTCGGTGTCGAAGGCGATCAGGTGCGTGCGCATGCCTGGCAGCTGCCAAAGGCAGGCGGCCATCACCGCGCTGTGGATCACCGAGTCGACCATGGAGCCGCTCTGGTCGATCAGCAGGATGATGTCCCACGGCTCGGCCTGGCGACGGCTGCGGCTGAAGAACATCGGCTGCTGCACGTAGAGCTTGCCGCTGGCCGGGTCGAAACGCTGCAGGTTGGCCGCCACTGTGCGGCGGAAGTCGAAGTTGCTGGCGATCTGCCGACGCGAGCGGCGCCGTCGGTCACGGGTGCCGCTGAAGGCCTGGTGCACCTGCGTGGCCAGGCGCTCCATGATGCGCCGCACGACCTCGGCCACCAGCTTGCGGGCGGCGGCGAGCACCTGCGGGTTCATCAGGTGCTTGGTATGCAGCACCGCGCGCAGCAGGCTCTCCGATGGCGCGATGCGTTCGAGCACCTCCAGGTTGGTGACCACTTCGTCGATGCCAAAACGCTCGACGGCATCGCGCTCGAGGCGCTCGATCACCTCGCGCGGGAACAGCCGGTGGATGTCGTTGATCCAGTCCGGCGTGGTCAGCTGCGATGCACCGCCGCCGCCACTGCGCTCACCCCGCAGCGCGCGGTCGCCATCGCGGCCGTACAACCATTCCAGCGCGGCGTCGGCGGCCTGGGCGTCCTCACCGAGCGCACCACACGCGGGCTCGGCCGGTTCGCCAAGGAGCAGGCGCCAGCGCTGCAGGGGGTCGGGGATGTCCAGGCTCATGGCGTTGCCTTCTGCACCGGCGTGATGCCCCAGCGCGCGAGCGCGGCCAGGGCCTCCGTTTCGCGCTGCGCGGCGCGGGCCAGCACGTCGGCCGGCGCCTGCCCCGGCACTGCCGCGGTAAGCACGCGGCCGGACAGGTGGGCGGCGCCATGCAGGGCAAGCATGCGGGTGGCCAGCGCGCCGCGCTCGCGTGCCGGCAGCCAGACGAAGGCACTGCGCAGCGCCGGCAGGGCCAGGATGAAGTCGTCGGGCTGCAGCGCCTGCACGAGCGTGTCCAGCGCGGCGGTGAACGTCGGCTCGCTGGCCAGGCGGTCACGCGCCAACGCCAACAACCCGGCCAGGGCATCGCCCATCTGCGCAGGGGCCAGGCCCTGCAGCAAGGTCATGGCCTCCTCGGCAAGCGGAGCCACGGCCACGCCCACGCGCTCACGCAGCCCCACCAGTGCACCCAGCGAGGCACCCCGGCTGACCGCGGCCGCCTGCGCGTTGGCCAGCTTGCGCTGCCATACCGCCAGCGCCCGCGCCGGCGCAGGGATCGGTGCGGCGCTGTCGCCGTGTTCGTGGTCGGCCAGGCTGTCGGTGATGATCTGGCGCAGCGCGAGGTGGCCGCGCACGTGTGCGTCGGTGTCTGCAGTGCTGACCTGGCCTGGCGCTTCAAGCAGCCACAGCGCACGGTCCAGGCCGGGCCCGAGCAGTGCCTTGAGCATCGGTGCCTCCTGCATGCCCAGCATGTGCCCATGTCGGCGCAGCAGGTCCAGCTCGCCCAGCGCCGGCGCCAGCACCTCGAAACGGGCTTCGCTGGCGACTGCCGCGGCCAGGTCATCGAGCACGGCGGCGCTGACCGCAGGCAGCGCTGCCCAGGCGGCGCGATTGAGCAGCGGGACCAGCCCGGCGATACCACGGTCGGCATGGCGCAGCGCGTCTTCCAGGCGGGCGCGGGCGGCATCGCCGACGGTGGCGCCCCAGGCGCCGGCTTCGATCAGCGCCGCGTGCTGCTCCACCGGCCGGGCCAGCGACCAGCGTTCTTCAAAGGTATCGCTGATGGCCTGGGCCGGGCCGTGGGTACGCGTGATGCCGGGCACCTGCAGCAACAGCAGGCGGTGCAGCAGGACGCTGCGGTGGCGGTCCTGCGGGTCGAGCAGATCCAGCTGGCAGCCCTGGCCCAGCGTGAGCCCGTGGGCGTGCAACTGCGCGGCCAGGTCGGCCAGCAGCGGCGGTTGCGGGGTGTGGGGATCGAGCAGGCCGCTACTGTCGCCGGCCAGTACATCCATGATCTGGACCAATACCGGATCAGTGCCGGCACGCAGCCGACCGCGGTAGGTCCACGGCAACGGTGCGTCCAGCGCGTCCTTGACCAGCGCCCCGGCCAATGCGTCCAGCCAGTCCACGCGCTGCGGGCGGGCGTGTCCGCGCAGCCGCGCCAGGCCATCGGCGCGCAGGCGCGCGGCGATCAGGTCGGCGGTGGAGGCCGGCAGCCCGCGCCCGCGCAAGCGCGCCATCACCTGGCCCAGCATGTGCGCGTCGGCACCGGCACCGTGTTCCCACTGCCACTGGTACCAGCCCGGCGACGGCATGCCCGAGGCATACCCGGCAAAGGCGTCGAGGCGCTTGAAGGTGTACGGCACCAGGAACGAGCCGTGCCGCACCGGGCCGTCCGGGCCGGTGGCCGGCACGGGCACCTCGGGCGGCGCGCTGGCCGGCGGTTGCTGCGCCCACAACCGCTGCAGGGCGGGCGCGTGGTAACCGCCACAGACCACCAGCACACCGTGGCGGCCGTCGCGTGGCGGCTGGCGCATGGCCCAGGCGATCCAGGCGGCCATCATCTGTTCGCGTTGCTGGTTGCCCAGCGAGCCGCGATCGTCGCCGCGCAGGTGGACGAAATAGGTGTGCAGGCGTTCGTGCAGGCTGTCGCCGGCCTCGTCCTGCTCGAACAGGTGGTCCCACAGCGCGTCGCGGCCCTGCACCGCCAGGCGCTCGCCGAGCGCGCGCTCGTAGGCATCGGCGCGCGCTTGGTGGGCATGGTCGGCGCTGTCGGCGTAGCGGTTTTCCAGCGCAGCGAAGGCGTCGTCCCACGCCGGCAGATCGATGAAGCGCACCTGCGCGTCCACCTCGCGTCCCACCACCAGCGCCTGCCATTCCGGCGAGTGCTCGGCGAACGGGGTCCACGATCCGTGGTGGCTGGCGTCGTCGGAACGATGGCTGTAGATCGCCAGCGGCAGGCGATGGTCCAGATGCAGCTCGTCCAGGCGCGGGTTGAAGTCGGCCGGGCCTTCGATCAGCACGAAGGCCGGGCGCTGGCGGCGGATGCGCGCGGCCACCAGACGGGCGCAGGCCGGGCTGTGGTGGCGTACACCGATGATGTCGGGCTGGTCGCTCACGGCAGGCGGTGGCGCGCCTCGTAGTACGCGCGCCACGACGGACCCTGGCGGCGGGCGACGGTGTGTTCGAAATACCGGCGCAGCTTGGCGCGGTCCTCGGCGCTGTCCTTGACCACGGTGCCGGCGATGCACTCGACCAGGTCGGCCGGTGCGCCTTCGCGCTGCTCCAGGAACCAGGCGCGCACGCCCACCGCGTGGGCGACGTTGACCGCCTCGGCGGTGGACATCACCGCTGACAGGCGATCCATCGGGGTGTCGCTGCCCTGCCCTTCCTGCGCGCCGCCGGTACGCAGGTCGCGGAAGGTGGTGACCAGCAGTTCCAGCACCGGCAGCGGCACTGCCGCCGGAATGCCGCTGCGTTCAAGCAGGCGTGCCGATGCCTGCTGCACCAGCTGCAGCTCCAGGTCGAAGTCGAGGATGGCCGCGACGGTTTCGAAATCGAAGCGGCGCTTGAGCGCGGCGCTCATTTCGTTGACGCCGCGGTCGCGGGTATTGGCGGTGGCGATGATGTTGAAGCCCTCGCGGGCATACAGCATGGCGTGCTCTCCCTCGAGCTCGGGCACGGCCATGACCCGGTCGGACAGCATGCCCAGCAGGCAGTCCTGCACTTCCTGCGGAGCGCGGGTGATTTCCTCGAAGCGCACGATGCGGCCATCGCGCATGCCCTGGTACAGCGGCGCGGGCACCATGGCGCGCGGGCTGGGACCTTCGTTGATCAACAGGGCGTAGTTCCAGCCGTACTTGATCTGGTCTTCGGTGGTGGACGCACCGCCCTGGATGGTCAGGGTGGACACGCCGCAGATGGCGCTGGCCAGCAGTTCGGACAACAGCGACTTGGCGGTGCCCGGCTCGCCGACCAGCATCAGGCCGCGGCCGGTGGCCAGGGTGACCAGCATGCGTTCGATGCTGGCCACCGGGGCCACGACCTTGGCCTGGATGCCCAGTGCGGGATCGCCCAGGATGAAGGCGCGCGCGGCCCGCAGGCTGAGCGCCCAACCCGGCGGGCGCGCATCGCGGTCGTTCTGGCGCAGGCGGGCCAGTTCGTCGGCATGCAGCACTTCGGCGGGCGGGCGCTGCATCGCGGCGGCGGCGGGCGCGGGGGAAACGGAAGACGGGGCCATCGGGGTATCCGGTTGCACGCACGCGCAGCGCGCGCGTTCAGGTGGGGGCGGGCACGCCGACAGCGCGGCCCGCACGGCTCAGGCGCGCAGCGCCTCCAGGTCACGGATCAGTTCGCTGGCGGCGATCGGATCCAGGCCGGACAGCGGGTCGGCCTGCTGCATGCCGCCCCAGCCCCCGGGGGAGCCGAACTGCACCTCGCCCAGTTCCTGCTCGGGGTACTCGTTGACCATGCCGACGATGATGCCCGGATCAAGCAGCAGCTCGATCACCTTGCCGTTGGCCAGCGGCTTGGTGAAGTACCAGATGCCACCGCCATCCTGGGCCATGCCGCGGCGCCAGCCCTTGTTGACCAGGCCGAGCACGCGGCCGGTGGGCACCTTGGCGCCCTTCCAGCGCAGCAACTTGTCGGTGGGGTGTTCGTCGGCCTGCAGGGTGTAGGTGTCGCGGCCAATCTGCGCGAACGGCTGCAGCAGTTCGTAGTCGGCCAGCACCTGGCCGAATGCGGCGGCATCGGCGGCAGAGAGCTCCAGCGCATGCGGTACGCCGATGCGCACCGCCTCGCCCTCGGGCAAGTCGATGGGGTCGTCGTTGGCGTCGGTGAAGCTGCCATCCTCGGCAACGCGGAAGCAGGCCTGCAGCTGGCCGCCATGGGACTGCCCGTCGCTGACCGCGTACACGCCCCAGACCAGCCGCTGCACCAGGTGGCGCAGCAGCGGGTGTTCGACCAGGAACGCGCGGAACAGGGCCGGGGTCCAGCGCCGGCGCGCGCACATGGCCAGTTCCAGGCGCAGGACCTGCTGGCTGGCGATGGTGCGTACATCTTTCTTCAAGGCCTTGAAGCGTTCGACGCTGGCCTTGGCAAGCGCGGCGTCATCGCTCTTCTTCGGCTTGGGCAGATCGTCCAGGCGCGGGCCTTCGCCGGCGGCGAGGATCTCGCGCACGTACGGCTTGAGCGCTTCGTCGAACCCCACCTTGTAGGCACGCGGGCCGAAATCCAGGCGCAGGGTGCCGTGCGCGTCCAGGTCCAGGTCCGGGGCGAGGCGGTCTTCCAGTTCCTCGGTGGTGAGCTTGCGTGCCTCGGCGATCGCGGCGATCTTCTCGCGGGCCTTGTCCTGCAGGCCCTTGAACTTGATCTTCTGGGCGATGCCGTTGATCTGCATCAGCGCCACGTCGGTGCCGATGGAGGCCAGCACATCCAGGCCCGACACCGCACGGGCATGCGCGGCTTCGCCGGGCCAGCTGCGGATGAAGGGGGTCAGGCGGCGGGCGGTGTCGTCGTTGCCGAACAGACCCTGCGCGGCGAGCGCCCAGTTGTCCTTGCCCGCCCCGCCGGCGTTGAGCCAGGCACCGAACAGGTCCCAGGCGAAGTCGGCAAGGCTGTCCGGGCGGCAGGCGTCGATCACCTGGCCAATGCCGGCGTAGACCTCTTCGTTGGTGGGGAAGGTGAGCATTTCGCCGAGCACATCGATGGCGTCCTCGTCCAGCGCCTTACCGTTGTGCAGCTGCGGCCGCCGCCAACCGCTGGGTGCCCAGAACTCGGGTAGCTTGCTGCGGCGGGTGGGGTAACGCTGCAGCGGATCGTCCTCGAGCACCTGCTGCAGCGCCTGCAGCACGTCGTCGCGGCCATGCCGTGCGGCCACTTCGCGCAGCAGCGCTTCGTGGCCCTGGGCGGCCAGCAGGCGCACGCCGGCACCGGCACTGTCGCGCAGTTCGCCGGGCTTGCCGAACGCAGCCGGCAGCAGCCCGGCAGCGGCATGTTCGGGATAGGTCAGCAGCCACTGGCGGCCGATGTCGCGCACGGTCTTGAGCTTGGCGAACGCGCGTGCGGCGGGCAGCGCCAGCTCCACCGCTCCCACGTGCAACGCATCCGCCAGGCAGTCGGTGGGCTTGCTGCGCACCATGGCGATCAGCGCCGGCCGCACTGCCAGGCCATGTGCGGCCACCATGCGCGAGATGCTGTCGCTTTCGGTTTCGCCGGCGATCGCGTTCCAGAACGGCGCGGCCATGCCCTCGGGCAAGGCGTCGATGTACGTGGGTGACAGGCAGAACCAGTAGTACTGGCTGCGGCGGCGCACTGCGATCATGTCCCGCCACAAACTCACCAGTTGCGGGGTGTCGCGCGCCACGATGGCCTCAGCAGCCTTGGCGTTCAGCGCCTTGAGCGCGTCGTCGCGCATCGTGAAGCCGATCTCGTCGGCGGCGCGGTTGGGCTGCTGGCGGCACTCTTCCATGCGCTGTGCCTGCCAGTTGTTCAGTTGCATCGCCGCTTCGCGGGTGCCGGGTGCCCAATGCTCCACCGGTTCGACCGCCAGCATCGGCACGTCCAGCACGGCCTGCGCCTGGCGGGTACGCGGCTGCCGCCAGGGGGCGGCGGCCAGCACCGCTGGCAGTTCATCGGTGCCAGCGGTCTCCTGCGGCCCGCCCAGCAGAGCGCGCTGGCGCTGGATCACGGCCAGCGCGGCCGGCTCGATCCATGGCTCCAGGGCCACGGCACGCTCGCCCATTCCCCGAAGCAGCTGCACCAAACTCGGCGTGAGCAGGCCCGCGTCCTTTCCACCGGCGGCGATCACGCGCGAGACAGCCACCAGCGCCGCCTCCGGCCAGCGATTGACCGCCAGCCCCAGCCGGGCCAGCGCATGCTTTGAACTGCTGGCTGCACGCGCCACGGCCTCCACCGCCTCGGGGGTGCCGATGTGGGCGAGCGCATCGCCGGCTTGCTCGATGATCGCCCCCGGCTCCAGCAATGGCAGCGCCGCCACGCCACGCTCCACCAGCACCGTGGCGACGAAACGCGCATCGCTCCAGAACTTCTCGTTGGGGCGCAGCCGCATCGCCACGTCGAGCGCGGCCGGATCGGTGGCGATGGTCATCAGCCAATGCAGGCAGGCGTGTCGTTCCGCGCCATCGGTGGGCGCCAGCAGCAGCGAGTGAGCCAGGGCCGGCACGTCGGGCAGCAGCAACAGCAGCGCCGGCTGGCGGCAGGCCGGCACGTGCGGCAGGTGTTGGGTGATGCGCGCCACGCAGGCCTGCCACACCGCCTCATCGGCCACCGACAGATGCTTGCGCAGCGCTTCATCGGCGGGGCTGAGCGGTCTGCTCCAGATCGAGCCAAACGGGGCATCGACCTGGCCATGGAAGCGCAGGCTATGCCGTTGGGAAGAGGAGTCGTACTCGCTCTCGACCTGGATCTGCTGCGCGTCCAGCAGCATCGCCACGACGTCTTCCAGGCCATGGCTGGCAACCAGCCAGTGCACCACGTCGGCGAACAGTCCTTCGTGCCCGTAGTGATTGTTGAGCGCCACCACCAGCAGCATCCGGTCGGCATCACGGTCGGGCGCAGGCGCAGCTCCCCGCAGCCGTTCGGCCATCCTGCGCAGGGCCGGCAGCAGGGCGGCATCGCTGCCCGGCTCGTTGACGTCCACGCTGAGCCGACCGTTCAAGCGCTTCCACACGACGATCGGGTCATGCGCCGGCAGCGTCGCCGGAAAACGGCGCGAGGCGTACATCAACGCCAGGTGTGGCGGGGTAATACGTACCGGCGTGCCTTGCGCCGACCACGGCGGCAGGCGGGGATCATGCGCGACGTCCGGCGCGACGGGGGCCATGTTGGTGAACCAGTCCGACCCGACCTGCGTCGCGACCGCAGGCGCATCCTCGGCGATCTGGGTATGCCAGGACTGCAGCATCCCCGCGTCGCGAAGGGCGGCGTAGGCCAGCTGCGCCCCCACGTCACTGACGCCGCCGCGGCGACGCAGGCCGGTGACGGTGAGCGAATCGCCCGGCTTGAGCGCGCCGGTGAGGATGGCGTGGCGGATGTGCTCGAAGGCCGTTGCCGCTTCGTCATCGGCATTGGCCACCGGCGTGGGGGCCGCAGGGGCGACGCTGGGTGCGGGTGCGGGTGCGGGTGCGGGTGCGGGTGCGGATGCGGATGCGGATGCGGATGCGGATGCAGCAGGCTGGGGCACCTTGGCGGCGCGCGGCGCGGCCTTTGCTGGCGCGGTCGGTGCGATCCCGGGCGTGGCTGCTGCACCGGTTTCGCTGTAGCCCTTGCCGGTTTTTTCATTGACCAGCTTGGTCAGCGCCAATGCAGCCTTGGCGGCATCGGCAAAGGACTTGGTCTGGCTTTGCCCTTGGGTTCCGATGCGGCCCCAGCGGACATTGAGGTCGGCGTCGACCTGTTCCACTTCCCAGAACTTGCTGGTGGTTCCTTCGACGAGTTCGAATCGACGCATCACGTTCGTGCTTCCCTGGCTTGCGCGGTGGCCACAACGCAACCGCTTCCATGTGCCCATAGCATATCGGCGAACGGCAGCACCCGCATGACCGCCGGCCTACTACCGGCGGTGCAGCGTGCGTCGCAGGTGCGGCTCAGGCGCGCAGGGCTTCCAGGTCGCGGATCAGCTCGCTGACGGAAATGGCATCGAGTGCGGGGGGCGATCGTCAAGCCGGGCGCAGCAACGCGAGCTCGAAGGCGGGATCGCGGGCGTTCCAGCGTGCGCTGACCCGCAGCCCGGCCTGGGCCACCAGCGCGGCGAAGGATGCCTCGGTGTACTTGTGACTGTACTCGACGGTCATTGCTTCGCCTTCGGCGAAATCGAACCGCTGCCCGGCCACATGCACGGTCTGCGCGCGGGTACTGACCAGTTCGGTTTCGATGCGCAGGCGCTGCACGCTGTAGCGCGCGCGATGCTGGAAGGCGTCCAGGTCGAAGTCGCTGCCGATCTCGCGGTTGAGCCGCGCCAACAGGTTGAGGGTGAACGCCGCCGTGACGCCGGCGGCATCGTTGTAGGCGGCCTCGATCAGGGCCGGGTCCTTGTGCAGGTCGATACCGATCAGGGCCATGCCGTCACGGCCCATGGTCTGGCGCATCGCCTGCAGCAGCGCGACCGCGTCGGGTTCGGCGAAGTTGCCCAGCGTGGACCCCGGGAAGAACAGCAGCCGGCGTGCGGGTTCGCGCTGCGGCTCGGGCAGCTGCACCGGGCGGGTGAAGTCGGCGCAGACCGGCAGCATTTCGATGTCCGGCAGGGCCACGGCCAGCCGCGCGATGCTGGCAAGCAGGGCGGCGCGCGAGATTTCGATGGGCGTGTAGGCCACCGGGTCGGCGAGCGCGTGCAGCAGCAATTCGGTCTTGCGGCCGCTGCCGCTGCCCAGTTCGACCACGTGCAGGCGCGGGCCGACCACGCCGGCGATGTCGGCGGCGCAGTCCTGCAGCAGCTGCAGTTCGGTGCGCGTGGGGTAGTACTCGGGCTGGCGGGTGATCTGCTCGAACAGCGCCGAGCCGCGGGCGTCGTAGAAGTACTTGGAGGGCAGCTGCCGGGGCCGGGTGGACAGGCCCTGCAGGATGTCGGCGGTGATCCGGGCGCGATCGGGCTGCAGGTCGGTGAGCGCCTCGAGCGCGTCGGTGACGGTGCTCATGCCGGGTCCCGCGCAAGGCGCACGCCGGAGAACTGCCAGCGCGCCGAGGGTGCGAAGAAATTGCGGTAGCTGGCGCGTACGTGCGCGTCGGGGGTGGCGCAGCTGCCGCCACGCAGGATCCATTGGCCGTTCATGAATTTACCGTTGTACTCGCCGAGGTTGCCGGCGAAGGGGCGAAAGCCCGGATAGGCACCGTAGGCGCTGCTGGTCCATTCCCAGACATCGCCGAACAGCTGCAGGAGGGCGTGGTCGCCTGCCGGGGCGCCGCGCGGGTGGAGGTGGTCGGCGTCGGCAAAGTGGCCGTGGGACGGGACGCCGGCGGCGGCCGCTTCCCATTCGAACTCGGTGGGCAGCCGCGCGCCCTGCCAGCGGGCGTAGGCGTCGGCTTCGAAATAGCTGAGGTGGCAGACCGGTGCATGCGGGTCCAGCGGGCGCCAGCCGCCCAGGGTGAACTCGCGCTCCAGCGCGTCATCCCAGTACAGCGGGTGCTGCCAGCCTTCGGCCTGGCATAGCGCCCAGCCCTCGCTCATCCACAGGCCCACCTCGGCATAGCCGCCGGCCGCGATGAACTGCCGGTACTCGGCATTGCTGACCGGGCGGTTGGCCAGGGCATGGGCCGGGACCAGAACGCGATGCACGGGGGATTCGTTGTCATAGGCGAACGCGGCATGGGCGGGCCAGGCGGGCGCGCCGATCTCGACGATCTGCTCGGGGCTGTCCTGCCAACGCAGCGGCGTGGCGGTGGCCTGCGCGTGCGCGAGGTCGTCGCGGTACGCCGGCTGCAACGGGTTGCACCATAGCGCGTGCTTGATGTCGGTGAGCAGCAGCTCCTGGTGCTGCTGCTCGTGGTGCAGGCCCAGCAGCAGCTGGTGGCAGGCCTGCGGCGCGAGCGCGTCGGCCTGCAGCAGGGCGATCACCTGCGCATCGACCCGGGCACGGTAGTGCAGCACCTGCTCCAGCGAGGGACGCGAGAGCAACCCGCGCTGCGGACGCGCGTGCGCCGGACCGATGCTCTGGTAGTAGCTGTTGAACAAATAATGCCACTCGGCATTGAACGGGACGTGGCCGGGCTGGCTGGCCAGCACGAAGCGTTCGAAAAACCAAGTGGTATGGGCCAGGTGCCATTTGCTGGGGCTGGCGTCGGGCATGCTTTGCACCATCGCATCCTCGGCGCTCAGCGGTGCCGCCAGCGCAACGCTGCGCGCGCGGATGCCGGCGTAACGCGCCGCAAGTGCAGCGGCAGGGGATGTGGCGGCGGGCGGTGGCGAGGCGACGGCGGTGTTCATCGCGGTCAGGATCGACCAGCGCTGGTGAGCGGGACGTCATGGGAAGGCTCACGTGGCGTGACACGCTCAAGTTGAATACGCAGCGGCCGCTACCGGGAAGACCATTGCCTGCGTGGCCCGGTTTGCACCTGCAGCCCTGGCGCGCCGGCCTGCTTTCGTGGAACCGTTCTTGCCCAGTCACCCGCTACGCCAGCCCGGCCATTACCTGTTCCTGTTGCCTGCCCTGCTGGTAGGCGTCGGGGTGTGGTCGGCCACGCCGGCCGACGAGGTGGGCAGTGCGATGCACCGCATCCTGCCGCTGGTGCTGACCTGCCTGGGCACCGGCCTGGGCCTGGTCTACAACCGCGTGCGTGCGGTGTGCCTGCTGCTGGCGATCGCGCTGGCCTTTGCCGTGCTGCACGGGCTGGTGGGCAGCTTCCTCAATACCGGCGCGGTCAGTGCGCTGACGCCGCTGGTGTTCCATGCGGTGTCGCTGTGGCTGCCGCTGCTGTTTGCGTTGCACGGGCTGTGGCCCGAGCGCGGCAGGATGCGCCAGGACCTGCTGCTGCGCGGCATCGTCAGTAGCGTGGCCGTGGGCGTCTTCGCGCTGCTGGCGGCGCAGGGCCCGCAGGGCATGCACGACCTGCTGTCGAACCATCACTGGCCCTGGTTGCCGACCGGCTGGAGCCGCCTGGCCCAGGTGCCGACGGTCGCCTTCGTGGTGGCCCTGCTTGGGTTGGCGGTGCAGGCGCTGCGTCAACCACGCCCGCTGCATACGGCGATGCTGGTGGCCCTGCTGGTGGTCTGGGCGATGCTGCCGCGGGTGTTCCTGTCGCCGGCCCTGCTACCGGCGTTGGCCAGCACGGCCTTGCTGCTGCTGGTGTCGGCGATGCTGCAGGAGTCCTTCCACATGGCCTATCGCGATGAACTCACCGGCCTGCCCGGGCGGCGGGCGCTGAACGAGTGCCTGCAGCGGGTGGGCGCCACCTACACGATCGCGATGGTGGACGTGGACCACTTCAAGCGCTTCAACGATACCCATGGCCACGACAACGGCGATGACGTGCTGAAGCTGGTGGCCGCGCGCCTCGCGGGCGTGGGCGGTGGCGGGCGGGCGTTCCGCTACGGTGGCGAAGAGTTCGCGCTGGTGTTCCTGGACCGCCCTGCCCCGGCGTGCGTGGACGCGGTGGAAGCGGTCAGGGCCACCGTGGAAGGTACGCGCCTGCAGCTGCGCGACCGCGCCGCGCGGGTCCGCGACGATGCGGTCGGACGCTTGCAGCGCGGCCGCGGCGGCGCCGGCACGGTGGTGCAGGTGACGGTGAGCATCGGCATGGCCGACAGCCGGGTGGGCGACAGCCCGCAGGCGGTGCTGAAGGCGGCCGACCAGGCGCTGTACGCGGCCAAGGACGCCGGGCGCAACTGCGTACGCGCGCACGGCCAGCAACGGCCGGTGGCGGTGCGCAGCCGCGAGGCGGCTCAGGGCAGCGCGTCGAGGTAGAACCAGCGGCCGTCTTCGCGGACGAAGCGGCTGTGTTCCAACATTTTGACCGCACTGCCGCCGCCCACCTTGTAGCGGGCGGTGAACTTGACCTGGGCGTGGTCCGGGTCGGGGGTGGTGTGCGTGTGGATTGTGAGGCCCAGCCAGCGGGTGCGCTGGGCGGGCGCTTCGTCCAGCGACAGTTCTTCCGGGCGCGTGGACCGATGCCAGCTGGCCAGCAGGTAGTCCGGCAGCTGCTTTACGTAGGCACTGTAGCGCGAACGCATCAGGGCTTCGGCATCGGGTGCGGCGGCGCCTGCGTGGTAGAGGCCGCAGCAGGCGGTGTAGGCCAGCGGGCGGCCGCAGGGACAGGGGTCGGGTGTGGTCATGGCGGTATTGTCGCGCGTTTGGGTGGGTACGCCGGGGGTGTTGGGGCGGTTAATTCGCCGTGGGTGCCGACCGTTGGTTGGTGCGTGCGGTGGTGGATGGCAGCCGACCAACGGTCGGCTCTACCCGGTGTGGGGGGGCGGGCGTATGCTTGCGCGCCTTGTGTCGCGAAGTTGCTGCCGTGCTCGAGCTGGTTCCCCCTGAGCTGTTGTGGTTGGTGGCGATCGCCTTCATCGCCGGTCTGGTCGATGCCGCGGTCGGTGGCGGTGGGCTGGTGCAGTTGCCGGGTCTGTTCACGGTGCTGCCGCAGCACACGCCGGCGATGCTGTTTGGCACCAACAAGTTCAGTTCGATGTTCGGGACCGGTGCGGCCGCGTGGCGCTATGCGCGCAATGTGCGCTTCCCGTGGCGGCCGGTGCTGTTCGCGGCGGGCACGGCGTTCGTGTTTTCCTTCGCCGGGGCCACGGCGGTAAGCCTGTTGCCCAAGGACGCGGTGCGCCCGCTGGTGCTGGTACTGCTGGTGGCGATGCTGGGCTACACGTTGTGGAAGAAGGACTTCGGCGCCCTGCACCGGCCGCGCGAGATCGGCCGCAAGGAGCTGGGGACGGCGCTGGCGATCGGGGCGGTGATCGGCTTCTACGACGGCTTCTTCGGCCCGGGCACCGGCAGCTTCCTGATCTTCCTGTTCGTCCGCTTCTTCGGGCTGGACTTCCTGCGCGCCTCGGCGGCGTCGAAGGTGGTGAACCTGGCCACCAACGTGGCGGCCATCTCGTTCTTCGTGCCGACCGGCAACATCCTGTGGCTGTTCGCCCTGCCGATGGCCGCAGCCAACATCATCGGCTCGGTGGTGGGCACGCGGCTGGCGCTGCGCGGCGGCACGCCGTTCATCCGCAAGCTATTCGTGGGCCTGGTGGTGGTGCTGATCGCGCGGATGGGGTGGGATACGTTCGGCGGGTGACGCGTGGCGTTGGGGGGATCGCGTAGAGCGGGGCTCTGCCCCGCTGCGGTTGGTGCGGACGTGGTCCGGGAGCAGCCGACCAACGGTCGGCTCTACCGGGGTGCGCTTAGGCGTCCTGCTGGCGGCTGCGTTCGGGCAGCTTCAGACGCTTGGCCTCTTCGTCGTACTCGATCAGCAGTACGCCGGAGTCGTGGCGGCCGCTGATTTCGACGAAGCAGGCGCCGCCGATGAACGGCTCGAGCGTCATCACCGACTTCAACGGCGTGGCCACCACCATCTGGAAGCCGAAGTTCTCGAAGATGTTCATCGCCAGCGCGGTGAACTCGTTGTCGGCCTTGTCGAACGCTTCGTCCAGCACCACGGCGGCATAGCTGGGCAGCTGGCTTTCGGCGCCGCCCAGCTGGTAGCGCAGCGCGGCAGCCAGGCAGGTGGTGGCCAGCTTCTGCCGCTGGCCACCGGATTTGCCGGCGCCACTGCGGTAGATCTCCACCTGCTGGCGGGTGGCCGCATCCAGCTCGACGCCGATGAACTCCACATGCAGGCGCACGTCGAGCACGTTCTCGCGCCAGCGCCGGTCCTCGCCTTCCTGCGAGCCCAGCCGCTTGACCAGTTCGCGCAACACGGCGAACTGTGCCTCGGCCACGTCGCGTTCTTCGGTCTGGTGGTGCGACAGCACTTCGCGCAGCTGCTGGTGGAACTCCAGGACCTCCGGCAGGCGCCGGTCGCTGAGCTCGATGGTGAGCAGGGTGCCGCGGTTGAACGGCACCTGCTCCAGCGAGGCGTTGACCTCGTCCAGGCGCTGGCCGATCGACTTGCGGGCTTCGGCGCTGTGCCGCTGCAGGGCCAGCAGGTTGTTCTTGCTCTGGTTCTGCAGCAGGTCGAAGAAGCGCTCTTCGTGCTGCGGCAGGCCATCGCGTTCCAGGCGCTGCAGGCGGGCCAGGAAATCGTCGGCCGAGGCGACCGACGCGGTGAAGTCGCCGGATTCCTCCGGCCATGCCTGGGCGAAGCGCCGGAAACAGGCCACCAGCTGCGTCTCCACACGGTGGACGTCGTGCTGTGAGGCGGCGAGGCTTTCGTTGATGCCCTTGCTGATCTCGCGCATGTGCGCTTCCAGCGTTTCCAGGCTCAGCCCACCCAGCGCGTCCAGGCGGCGCTGCAGCCCGGCTTCCTGGGTCGCCCCGAGTGCCGGCAGTACCAGGGCGCGGCTGCGCTGGCGCTGGGCGTCGAGCTTGTCGCGTTCGCGGGCGTGCTGGGCAAGTTCGACGCGGGTATCTTCGTAGGTGCGGCGGGCCTGCGCGATGTCCGCGCGGGCCTGGTCGATCTGCTGGGCCAGGCGGGCCAGGTCGGCGTTGCCTTCCTTCAGCTCGTGCAGCGAAGCGGCAATGTCGTCCAGGCGCTGGGTCGCGGTTGCGACGTCCACTTCCTCCCACACGAAGTTGACCAGCTGGTTGCAGGCCAGGCGACGGTCGTTGTCGCGGTCGCGCTGGCTGCGCAGCCGGACAACGTCTTCGTCGCACGCGGCGATGCGTTGCGCCAGTTCCTGCGCTTCCTTGCGGAACAGCGCCAGCTTTTCGGTGTTGCTGAAGCCCAGCAGCCAACGGCGACGGTCGCTGATGGAATTGCGGTCGTCCTTCTCGAAGCGGTCGCCGGGGTGCTTGACCTGGCCTTCGCGGGAGATGCCGCGATCGACATCGCGCAGCTGCTTGGCCTCCACGCACTCGTAGTCGTAGCGCTTGCCCAGCTCGCGGCGCAGCCACGGTTCGAACACGCTGTCGCGGAACTCCAGCTTGTGCAGCAACGAACGCGCGGAGGGTTCGCGGGCGATGGCATCGTCATTGCGGCGCACGCGGTAGTAGGTCAACCGCATGCCAAGGTGGGTGCGATTCACCCACGCGTTGACCTCGTTGTAGTGCTTGTCTTCCACCAGCAGCGACTGCGCGAAGCCAAACAGCACGCGCTCGATCGCACCCTGCCACGCGCCCTGCTCCTGGCGGACCTGGATCAGTTCGCCCACGAACGGCAACGCCGCTTCGGGCACGCCGGTTTCCTCGGCCAGGCGGCTGCGCAGTTTCTGCAGCGGGGCGGGAATGCTCGACGGATTGCGCTCCATCGCCTCCAGTTCGGCGCGGACATCGCCGAAGCGGCGCGTATCGTCCTGCTTGCCGGCCAGGCGTTCGGTGATGGCATCGTCCAATGCGGCCGCGGCCTGCTGGCGATTGTCCAGCTCGCCCTGAGCGCGGGCGATCAGCTGGGCGAAGCCGTGCGCATCATCGGGCACCGTCTCCTGCAGCTTCTCTGCCGCCTGCCGGGCCTGGTCATGCTTGGCCTGGCGGCGGTCGCGCTCGGCCTGGGCACGGCCTTGCTCGCGTTCCAGTTCTTCGATGCGCTCGCCGCCCTGCTGGCGCCGCTGCAGCTCCAGCCCGGCCAGGTGTTCTTCGTGGTTGCCCAGCGTCTGGCGGCGCTGGGTTTCTTCGCCCAGCAGCCCGCGGTGGCGCACGTCGATGTCGTGCAGGCGCTTTTCCAGCAGCTGCTGCAGGCGCGATTCGCGGAAGCTGTCCAGCCCGAGCTTCAGGGTTTCCTCGTCGGCGCGCTGCAGGTTCATCGCCTTCAGCTCGGCGTGCAGCGCACGCGCGGGCAGCAGGGTTTCCACCTGGCGGCGGGCGGTAACCACCGACTTATGGGCGCCATCGAGTTCGGCGAAGTCGCTGACCAGCCGTTCGGAGGCGTCGAACGTCTTGGGCGTGTCCAGCATGAAGTCGCGCAGGAAGACGTTGAGGTCGCCCAGGTTCTTGGCCGACTGCGTCTTGTGCAGCAGGCGCAGCGCCATTTCATTGTCGATGCCCAGCAGGTGCCGGAAGCGCTCGGCGTAGCCGACGAAGCTGTCGAAGTGATGCACGTCGCCCAGGCGCTGCTTGAGCTTGCGCAGGTCCAGGTCGAAGCCGCCCAGATCCTTGGCGATGTCGAACGGCCGCTCAGCGATCAGGTAGTGCTTGCGCACGTCAGCGGCGGCCGCGCCGTTGCCGGCGATCCAGAACAGGCGCACCAGGCTGACCACGCGGCCATCGCCGGCGCGGTACTCCAGCACCAACGCGGTCCAGGTGGCGCCCTTGCGCAGGTACTGGGTGGCGATTTCGCCAGTGCCCCGGTCTTGCTGGTCGGCCCAGGCGCCGCGCACGTAGGACACTAGGTTGCGGTCGCGGCCACTACGTTCGGCTTCGCGCGCGGCGGCGTTGAAGTCGACGATCGACGGCGGTACCAGCATGGCCGACATGGCATCGAGCAGGGTCGACTTGCCCGAGCCCGAGCGGCCCACGAACAGGAAGCCGCGCTCGGCGATCGGCACTTCGGTCAGGCCGTTGAAGGTGCCCCAGTTGTGTACCTGCAGGCGGCGCATGCGGAACTGCTGCAGCCGCGGATCGGGCAGCCCGTCGTTGAACAGGGCGGGGGTGTGCTTGGAAATGGCCATGCGTTATCGGTGGTCCGTTCAGGCTTTTGCTGCGGGGGTGTCGCGCAACTGGCGGTACACGTTGGACAGCGCGGAGACGTCTTCGGCGGAGAACAGCAGCTTCAATGCCGGCGACACTTCGTGGCGGTCGTCCTGGCCGGCAAGGCGGGTCAGGATGTGGTTTTCCTTCATCTTCTGCACCGCCGCGGCCACGCGACGATTGAAGCCGGCGCGGTCGGTGGAGAGATTCTTTTCGTAGATGGCCAGGGCCTCGGCCATCTCGGTGTCGGCCACCACCGCGCGGTTGCCGCGCGCATCGGCCTCGGCCAGCTGCTGGCGCAGGTACAGCAGCAGCACCGAGTCGATGAAGGTCAACGGCGAGCTGCGCAGAAGCACCGGCGCGTCGATGTCTTCGGTGTCGGCCTGGCGGGTGAAGGCCACGCCGCTGTCGCGGTCCAGCACCAGTTCCAGGAACAGGTCGGCCAGCGCCGAGCGGATGGCCGCCTCGCTGCGGATCAGGGCCGGCCACAGCTTGGCGTGGCGCAGCTGGTCGATGCTGGGGCCGATCAGCAGCTGGCACAGCGCGCGGCGCCCATCCAGCGGCAGCCGCCCGGTGTCGCCCAGGTAGAACACGTCATTGCTCCGCCGCGGCAGCGGCGTTACCACCACCGGTTCGGCGTCGTGATCGTCTGCGGCGCCATCGGTGGGGGCGACGTCATGGGAATCTTCATGCCAGTTCATGGCGTTTCTCCTGGGTGAACCAAACCAGCGGGATGCGGGCGCGTCGCCACTGTCCATCGCCGCCACGCCAATGGGCGGTTTCCTGTTCGCCGTCCACCACGGTGCCGTGGCGGGTGCCCAGCGACAGGTAGCCGATCACGCTGCCCAACCCCTGCGGCGCTTCGCGCTGCGACAGGGCCTGGGCGATGCTCAATTTCGGTTGCGCGCCCAGCAGTTCGTGCAGGTCGCGGCGCAGGGTGCGGAAGTCGATTTCCGACGACGCCACCAGGTCGCCGACGCTTTCCAGGCTGATGCTGGCCGCGTCGTTGCGCTGCACGCTGCCGTCCACCTGCGCGCTGCGCGGGTCGTGCAGCTTCCACTGCGACCACGAGCGCAGGCGGCTGGTGGTGAGCTGCAGGTCGCGGCCGATCGGGCGCTGGGCGGAGAATTCGTCGCGCAGCGCCAGCGCTTCGGACTGGGCCTGCTTGAGCAGCTGGTTGAGCCGGCGCTGTTCCAGGTAGCCCCGGCTCTGCACGAACCCGCGCAGGCTGCGCGCGAAGTGCTGCAGCACGTCGTGGACCTGGCCGCCGCGGTCGAGCATGGTGCCGGTGAAGCCGCGCAGGAAGGCGCGCTCGTTGCGGTCCAGCTTGCGCGCGAAGCCACGTGCCAGCACGGCCTCCAGCGCGGCGTCGAGCTGGGCGCTCTGCTCGGCATCGTTGAGCAGGCGCCAGAACGCCTGGAAGCTGCGCCCGGCATCGCTGTCGCCGATCACATCCACGCCCTCGAACAACCGGGAGAGTACGTCGCCGCGCTCGCTTTCGTCGTCGATGATGCGTTCGCGGAATTCACGGTTGAGGCGCTCGAAGTCGTCGCGCACGCGGCGGAAGTCTTCGGTGAGGTCGTCGGCCAGGCCGATGATCTGGCGCGCACGTTCCAGCGCGCGCTTGCCATCCAGCGCCACCACCCGGCCCTCGCCCACCCGCGCGATCTCGGCGTCGATGCGGTCGCGTTCGTCGCGCAGTGCCGACAGCCGCGCATCCGGGTTGGATTCGGTCTGCGCAGCCAGCTGCGAGAGCTGCTCGATCACCAGCGCCAGGCGGCTTTCGGTAGCGGCCACGCGGCTCTGCTCCAGGCTGTCGGCGAACCGGATGGCCTGCAGCGCCTGGGTGGACAGCTCGTACTGCTCCTGGTCGGCGCCGTCGGGCAGGCGCCGCTCCAGCCAGCCCTGGGCCAGCCAGTGGGCGATGTAGGCCTGGGCGGTACGCGGCAGCTCACGCGAGAGTTCCTCGCCGTTGAGCTGGTCCAGCGCGCGCTGCAGGCGTTCATGCAGGGCGGCGGCCGGCAGCGTGCGCTCGCCATCCATCAGCAGGCTCTGCAGCAGGCCGATGATTTCCGGGGCGTTGGCCGCGGCCAGCAGCTTCCACTGGGGCTGTTCGCGCAGGGTGCGGTAACGGGTGATGCGTTCGCGGTGCTTCATGCAGCCAGGACATCCGGAAGGACACCGCGCGGCCGGACGCCGCGCAGCAGGAAGGGAACCGGCCCGGCACGATGGTGCCGGGCGCGCGGCAGGTTCAGCGCTTGCCGCCCACTTCGATGAAGCGCAGGAACTCGGCGCGGGTGCGGGCGTCCTCGCGGAAGCTGCCCAGCATCTTGGAGGTGACCATGCTGACGCCGCGCTTGTGGATGCCGCGGGTGGTCATGCACTCGTGCGCACCTTCCACCACCACGCCCACGCCCACCGGCTGCAGCACGTCCTGGATGCACTGGGCGATCTGCGCGGTCATCTTTTCCTGCACCTGGAAGCGGCGTGCATAGGCTTCGACCACGCGGGCCAGCTTGCTGATGCCCACCACCTTGCCGGCCGGCAGGTAGCCCACGTGCACGCGGCCGATGATCGGGGCCATGTGGTGCTCGCAGTGGCTTTCGTACTCGATGTCGCGCAGCACGATCAGTTCGTCGTAGCCGGCCACTTCCTCGAAGGTGCGCTCCATGTAGGCGCGCGGATCGTCGCGGTAGCCGCTGAACCAGTCGCCGTAGGCTTCGGCCACGCGCCGCGGGGTATCCAGCAGGCCTTCGCGGGTGGGGTCTTCACCGGCCCAGCGCAGCAGGGTGCGCACGGCCGATTCGGCATCGGCCTGGGTGACCGGGGTGGCGTCGTTGTCTTTCTTGCTCATTACATACAGCACCCGAAGGGGGGCGAGCATCGTACCCGACAGAGCCCTCGGGCGTCCCACGCCACCGGCCCGGGACGCGCCCCGGCGGGCCCGGCGTTGGGCCGCGGTTGGGCTGGGGGTATTGATAGGATGGAAATTAGTAGTATCCTATCGATCTGCCATGAAACGTACCCTCGACGAACGTACCCAGCTGCAGATGCAGCTCAGCTCCGGCCTGCTTTACGCAGGGCGGCAGTGGCAGCGCCTGGCCGACCAGGCCTTGGGCAGCTACGGCATTTCCGCGGCGTGCACCATGCCGCTGCTGATGATCGGGCGCGCCGGCGGGGGTATCCGCCAGGTGACCCTGGCCCAGCAGCTGGGCATGGAAGGTCCGTCCCTGGTGCGCCTGCTGGACAAGCTCTCGGCCAGCGACCTGGTCCGCCGCGAGTGCGATGCCAGCGACCGCCGCGCCAACCTGCTGTGGCTCACCGACAAGGGCGAGGCCCTGGTGAGCCAGCTGGAGACCCAGCTGATCGGGCTGCGCCAGGACGTGTTCGGTGAGCTGTCCGTGGACGAACTGCGCACCGTGCTGAAGCTCTGGCAGCTGCTGGCCGATGCGGCCGACCGCGTGACGTAAGCGTTGCCCCGTTGTACCGCCCGGTGTCGTGCTGCGACGGCATGACGTACGACGACCAACGGTCGTCGCCTACCTTTCTCCAGTGAACCCTTTGCCTCGATGTACGGTGAATTCAGTCTCTATGGTGTGTTTGTCCCGACCCTGCTCGGGCTGATGCTGCTGGCCTACCTGCTCAAGAGCGGGCTGCGCCTGGTCCTGCAGCGCACCGGCGCCTACCGCCACATCTGGCACCCCGCCCTGTTCAACCTGGCCGTGTACGTGATCGTGCTCGGCGGGTTGTTTTCCCTGATGCGTTGGATGCAATCGTGAACAAGATCCTCAAGCAGACATTCCCGGTCGTGTTGACCGTCGTGGCGGTGCTCGCCGCCGTGCTGGTGCTGCGCCACCTGTGGGCGTACTACATGGACGAGCCGTGGACGCGCGATGCGCACGTCAGCGCCGACGTGGTGCAGGTGGCGCCGGACGTGTCCGGGCTGGTGGAGGCGGTGAAGGTGGCCGACAACCAGCCGGTCACGCGCGGGCAGGTGCTGTTCGTGGTGGACCGCGCCCGTTACCAGATCGCGCTCGAGCAGGCCCAGGCCGCACTGGGCGAACGCCGCGCCACGCTGGAGCAGCTGCGCCGCGAGATCGCCCGCGACCGCAGCCTGTCCGACCTGGTGGCCGCCGAGGACGCCGAAGTGCGCCGGGCCAAGCTGCAGGCCGCGCAGGCCTCGATGGCCACCGCGCAGGCTGCCGTGGATCTGGCCAAGCTCAACCTGGCCCGCACCGAAGTGCGCAGCCCCAGCGACGGCCACGTCAACGATCGCACCGTGCGCGTCGGCGACTACGTCACGGCCGGGCGCCCGGTCATCGCGGTGCTCGATACCGGCTCGTTCCGGGTCGATGGCTATTTCGAGGAAACCCGCCTGCGCGGCGTGCATGCCGGGCAGAAGGTGGACATCCGCCTGATGGGCGAGGCGCAGCCGCTGCAGGGCCACGTGCAGAGCATCGCCGCCGGCATCGAGGACCGCTACCGCAGCGAGGGCAGCAGCCTGCTGCCCAACGTGACCCCGGCCTTCGACTGGGTGCGGCTGGCCCAGCGCATCCCGGTGCGCATCCATATCGACCACCTCCCGGCCGGCGTGAACCTGATTGCCGGGCGCACCGCCACCGTCACCATCCAGCCCGATGCGGCCCAGCCGACGCCGGCACGACCGGCACAGGCGGCGTTGTGAGCCGCCCTGCCCTGCACCGCATCGCACTGGGGCTGGCGCTGACCACGCTGGCGGCGTGCACGACCGTGGGCCCGGACTACGCCGTGCCTGCAGGGTCGGCGTTCCAGCGGCCGGAGGCCAATGCCGCCTTCATCGACACCGGCAACCCGCAGGTGGCCGCCGGCGCCGAACTGCCCGCGCGCTGGTGGGAGCTGTACCAGGACGACACCCTCAACGCACTGGTGCAGCAGGCACTGCGCGACAACGTGGAACTGAAGGTGGCCGATGCCAACCTGCGCCGCGCCGCCGCCGTGTACGAACAGGCGCTGGACGCCGGTGGCTTCGAGTACGAGGCCGACGCCGGGGTGAGCCGCGCGCAGCTGTCGGCCGAGTCGTTCCTGCTGGAACACGAACTGCCGCCGATCAACCTGGCCGACGGCAAGTTCGCGGTGTCCTACCAGTTCGACCTGTTCGGCAAGCTCAAGCGCGCCTCCGAGGCCGCGCATGCCGACGAACAAAGCGTGGCTGCCGCGCTCGACCTGGCCCGCGTGTCGCTGGTGGCCCAGGTGGCCGGCAGCTACGTGGAGATCTGCCACGCCAACCATGAGCTGCACGTGGCCGAACACTCGCTGCAGCTGCAGCAGCGCAGCCGCGAGGTGACCCAGCGGTTGATCAACGCCGGCCGTGGCACCCCGCCGGAGCTGGCCCGCGCCAACGCCCAGGTAGCGATGCTGCAGGCCGCGCTGCCGCCGCTGCATGCGCACCGCCAGGCCGCCGAATACCAGCTGGCCGCCCTGCTCGGCCGCACGCCGGGGCACCTGCCCGACGGCGTGGCCGACTGCAGCCAGGCCCCGACCCTGGCCCAGCCGCTGCCGGTGGGCGATGGCCGTGCGCTGCTGGCACGCCGCCCGGACGTGCGCCAAGCCGAACGCCGGCTGGCCGCCGCCACCGCGCGCATCGGCGTGGCCACCGCCGAGCTGTACCCGGACATCCGCCTGGGGGCGTCGGTCGGCGCGGCCGGCCTGCTTGAGGATTTCGGCCAGCCGCTGACCCAGCAGTGGTCGATCGGCCCGCTGATCTCCTGGACGCTGCCGTCCTCGGGCACGCATGCGCGCATCCACGCCACCGAGGCCGGGGCCGACGCGGCGCTGGCCGAGTTCGACCACAGCGTGCTGCAGGCGCTGCGCGAAACCCAGACCGCGCTGAGCCGCTATGCGCAGGACCTGCAGCGGTTGCAGTCGCTGCAGCTGGCCCAGCAGCAGGCCGCGCTGGCGGCCAGCCAGAACCGCCGCCTGTACCAGGGCGGGCGCACCCCGTACCTGTCCAGCCTGGATGCCGACCGCACGCTGGTGTCGGCCGATGCCACCCTGGCCGACGCGCAGGCGCAGGTATCGCGCGACCAGATCCAGCTGTTCCTGGCGCTCGGCGGCGGCTGGAATGCCGACGCCGTGGCCCCGCGCACGGCCACGAGGTAACCCCATGTTGCTGCTGGACCGCCAGGCGTGGCTGTTTTCGGTCAAGACCTTCCTGGCCGCACTGGCCGCGCTGTACATCGGCCTGGCCGGCAACCTGTCGCGCCCGTACTGGGCGATGGCCACCGTGTACATCGTGACCCAGCCGATGCTGGGCCCCACCCGCGCCAAGGGCGTGTACCGCATCCTGGGCACGATCATCGCCGGGGCGGCCACGCTGTGGATGCTGCCGCACCTGGTGGAAACCCCGTTCCTGCTCAGCGCGGCGATGTCGCTGTGGTTGTCGGCCTGCCTGTTCATCGCCCTGCTCAACCGTGGTCCGCGCGGTTACGCGTTCCTGCTGGCCGGTTACACCACCGCGTTCATCGGCTTCCCGGCGGTGACCTCGCCGGACACCATCTTCGATACGGTGGTGGCACGCAGCGAGGAGATCATCCTGGGCACGGTGGTGGCGGTGCTGTTCGCCTCGCTGTTCTTCCCGACCTCGGTGCAGCCGATGCTGCGTGCGCGGATCGGCAACTGGATGGGCGATGCGGCGCAGTGGTGCCGGCAGATCCTGCTGCGTGGCCAGGCGCACGCCCCGCGCAACCGGCTGGCGGCCGACCTGGTGCAGTTCGAGGCACTGATCGAATTCCTGCGCCGCGACGACCCGCGCCATGCCGGTGCGGCGGTGTCGATGCAGCGGCTGCGCGAACGCATGCTGCTGATGCTGCCGGTGCTGTCGTCCATTGCTGACCGGCTGGGCGCCCTGCGCGCGGGCGGACGCGCGCTGCCGCCCGGGCTGGAACCGCTGGTGGCCGACATTGCCGCGTGGCTGGACACGCCCGGCCGCTCCACGGCTACTGAATACGCCGCACTGCGCGCGCGCATCCTGGCGCTGAAGCCGGCCGTGGATGGCGAGCTGGACCACCTGCTGCTGGTGACGCTGCTGCTGCGGTTGGAAGAGCTGGTGGACCTGTGGCAGGACTGCACCACCCTGCAGGCGGCGATCGAGGACGGCGACGCGCCGCGCGATACCGCCCACTACCGGATCCGCACCACGCGCAGCGCCGATGCCCGCCACGTGGATTACGGCATGGCGCTGTTCTCGGCGGCCAGCGCCGGGGTGGCGCTGATGACGTACTGCGCGCTGTGGATCACGCTCGGGTGGGAAGGCGGTGGCAACGGCGCGATGATGGCCGCGGTGGCCGCCGCGTTCTTCGCCGCGCAGGACGATCCGGCGCCGAGCATGCTGTCCTTCCTGCTGTGGGCCATCGTGGCCAGCGTGGTGGCCGGCGTGTACCTGTTCGGCGTGTTCCCCGCCGTGCACGACTTCGGCAGCCTGGCGCTGGTGCTGGCGGTGGTGTTCCTGCCGGTGGGGCTGCTGCTGCACACGCCGAAGAACGCATTGATCGGGCTGCCGCTGATGGTCAACCTGGTGGCGCTGCTGAACGTGCAGAACACCTACAACGCCAACATTCAGAGCTTCATCAATTCCTCGGTGGCGATGTTCATCGGGATCGGCTTTGCGGTGGTGATGACCCGGCTGTTCCGCTCGGTGGGCGCCGAATGGACCGCGCGCAGGCTGGTCCGCCAAGGCTGGACCACGCTGGCCGACGCCGCGCAGGGCCGCGGCCAGCAGGACCGCCAGCAGTTCGCCGCACGCATGCTGGACCTGCTGGGCCTGCTGGCGCCGCGGCTGGCGGCCACCCCCGAAGGCAGCGACATCGCCTCGGTGGACATGCTCACCGAAGCACGCATCGGGCTGAACATCCTGCAGCTGCGGCGCGCCCGGCATGGGCTGCCGCCGACCAGCGTGGAGGCGATCGAGGCGATCCTGGACGAGGTGGCCGCGCACTACCGCGCGCAGGTGGCCCAGCGCCGGCCGCTGCCGGCCCCGGCCGGGTTGCAGGCCAAGCTGGAGGCCTCGCTGCGGCGGGTGCAGACCGTGGACGCCGGCAAGGCCCGCGATGAGGCGCTGATGGGCGTGATGGGACTGCGTTTTGCGCTGTTCCCGGACGCGCCGGTGGTGGACAGCCCCGCAGCCGCACAGCCCGGCCTGCCCGCGCCGCGCTGAACCGGCCGGGTGCGGGCGCGCCAGCCCGCGCCGATCAACGCTATCCTGACCCCTGCATTTCTGCATTGAGAAAGGTGATCCTGGATGAGTTACGACATGATGGTGTTCGACCCGGCCGTGGCCCCGCGCGATGCGGCGGCCTTCCTGGAGTGGTACGACGCGCAGACCGAGTGGAGCGAGAAGCACGAGTACGATGACCCGGCCGTGTCGGTGCCGGCGCTGCAGGCCTGGTTCGCCGCCATCGTCGAGCACTTCCCGCCGATGAACGGCCCACTGGCCGATGACGAAGACGACCGTCCCGAAGTGACCGACTACAGCGTCGGCCAGCACGTGATCTATGCCTCGTTCGCCGATTCGGTGGCCGAGAACGCGCATGGCCTGGTGCAGGTACTGGCCAATGCCCACCAGGTGGGCTTCTTCGACGCCAGCGGCGACGGCGCCATCGTGTTCCCCGACGGCACCGTGGTAGTTCCCGAGTAAGCCCGGCGCGGCGCTAGAACAGCTGGCCCTGGGCCGGCGTCGGCGCCTGCACCGCAGGTTCGGCCACGGCTGCATCACCGGATGCAGCCGTGTTGCCCGCCAGCCGCGTCGCCAGCCCGGACACGCGGCTGGCATGCCGCTTCAATGCGGCCTCCAGTACCGGCGCGCTGCCCAGCACATGCAGTGACTGGCGTGCGCGGGTCATGCCGGTATAGAGCAGCTCGCGCGACAGCACCCGGTTGTCGCGCCACGGCAGCTGCAGCCAGACCTCATCGAATTCGGACCCCTGCGCCTTGTGCACGGTCATCGCGAACGCGCTTTCGTGCGCGGGCAACGCGCCCGGGTGGAAGCCGCGGGGTTGATCGGGCGTGTCGCCGGGGAACCAGGCGGTGACCGCACCGTGGCGGTCGGCCAGGCAGATGCCGATATCGCCGTTGAACAGGCGGTGGCGGTAGCTGTTCTCGGTGACCAGCAGCAACCGTCCGTGGAAGTACCCCGGGGCCATGCCCGCGCGTGGCACGCCGGCCAGCAGCGCTTCGATGCGTGCGTTGAGCCCGCGCGCGCCCTGCGGACCTTCGCGCACGGCGGTGAGCAGGCGGATGCGACCGGCGTTGGCCAATGCCTGGCCCGGGTCGACGGCATCGCCGAGTCCGCGCCAGTGCGACAGCAGGTGGTCGCGGTGCTGCTGGAACGGGTCGACCTGGTCTTCGTGGAAGTGCACGCCGGCCAGCTGGCCGCCCCGCAGCAGGGCCAGCGCAGTGGCAGGGTCGCCTTCGCGCACGGCATGCGCCAGCGGTGCCAGGTCCAACGCATCGGTCTGGCGATAGCCGCGCTGCAGCTGCACCCTTCGACCGCCGAACCGCGTGGACGCCGCCAGCGGCTGCAGGGCGGCCGGGGCCAGCAGCGTGTGCAGCGCGGCGTGATCGTCGGCCTGGGTGCCCAGGCCATCGCCGCTGGCACGCAGGATCGCACTGAGCACATCGCCCGCTTCCACCGACGGCAACTGGTCCGGGTCGCCCAGCAACACCAGCCGGGTGCCGGCGGCGATCGCTTCCACCAGCTTGGTCATCAGCGGCAGGTCGATCATCGACGCTTCGTCCACCACCACCACGTCGAACGGCAACGGGTTGTCGCCGTGGTGACGGAAGCGCGGCGAATCGGGGATCACCCCGAGCAGCCGGTGCAGGGTGGTCCCGGTGCTGGGCATGGCGTCGCACAGCGCGGGGGCAATGCCGAGCAGGCGCAGCCGCTGCACGGCCAGGCGCAGGCTTTCGGCCATCCGTTCGGCGGCGCGGCCGGTAGGCGCGGCCAGCGCCACCCGCGGCAACGGCTGGTCGGCCTGCACGGCCTGGGCCGCCAGCAGCACCAACAGCCGCGCAATGGTAGTGGTCTTGCCGGTGCCCGGCCCGCCGGTGACCAGCACCAGCGGATGGCGCAGTGCCACGCCTGCCGCGCGGGCCTGGTGGTCGATGCCTTCGCGCGCCTGCGGGAACAGCTGCGCGAACAGCGTTGCCAGCGCCGCTGGATCGGCCTGCCCCGATGCATGCGTGGCGATGCGCTGCAGGCCATCGGCCAGGCGGCGCTCGTACTCGCGGTACCGGCGCAGGTAGAGCAGTCCGTTTTCCAGTACCAGCGGGACGTCGGTCGCCGGGGCGCTGTCGGTGTCGGGTACGTTCACCCACGGCGAGGCCTGTAGCTGATCCCGCCAGGTGTCGGCGTCGGGCCAGGGGGTGTCCATCTCGACCAACCGCTGCGGCTGGCGCAGGTCCAGCCCGGCATGCCCCTGCGACACGGCCAGCGAGGCCAGCGCGGCCGCGGCCAGCACCGTATCGGGCGTGTCCGGGCGCAACCGGCGCAGGCTCTGCGCCAGCGCGTGGTCGAGGGTGCGCAGCGCACCGCTGTTCTTCAGTGTCGTCAGCAGGCTCATGCTTCACCCCGCGCGCGGGCCGCCATGCGCGCCTGGGCGTGCTCGCCACCGGCGAACAAGGCATCCAGTGCATCCACCAGGACCGGGTCGAAGCGGTGCGCATACACGCCCGGGCTGTCGGCGCGCGAGGCATCCAGGCCACGGCAGAACAGGTAGCGGATGCCGCCCATGTCGCGCGCGTAGTCGTACTGTGCGCCCAGGCGGAAGCGCAGCCAGCGATGCAGTGCCACCGTGTAGATCAACGCCTGCAGGTCGTATTCGCTGTGCTGCATGGCACCCTGCAGCCGCACCGGGTCGTAGCCGGGCAGCCGGTTGGATTTGTAGTCGAGCACGTACCAGCGATCGGCGCGCACGTAGGTGAGATCGATCTTGCCGGTCATCAGGCCCTCCAGCTTGCGCCGCGTGCCGAAGCCGCGCCGTTCGCGGACCAGCCCATGCGCGTGCAGCAGGTCGAGCAGCAGCGGCACGGCGGTGGGCTGCATGGCGAAGTGGAACTCGATCTCCGCCCGCCGGTCGCTGGCCGGCAGGTCGTGCAGTGCGCCGCCTTCCGGCAGCGGCACGGTCAGGGTCTGGCCGACCAGGGCGGTCAGCACCGCCACGCCATCATCGAGGTCTTCGTCGGCATAGCCTTCCTCGCCCAGCGAGGTGCGCAGTACGTCCGCCTCGTCATCCGGCGCCGGTTGCCCGGCCTGCCAGTGTGCCCAGCGCGCGAAGTCGGTGTTCTCCAGCGCGTCGTGCAGCACGTTGCCGAAACGGCTGCCCATGAAGCGGGGGTCGACCTCGTCGTCGCGGAGCGGCACGGCCTGCGTGGTGTCCAGGGTGAGATCCTCGCCGCTGGGTTCGTCGGCGGCAGGCGCCGGCACTTCGGTGGCGGCCGCATCGGTGTCGTGGCCGGCATCGGCATGCGCCAGCTGGGTGAAGCTGTACACCCACCAGTCGTGCGGGATGCGCCGGGTCAGCGCGCGCACCGGTGGCAGGTCGCCGTCGCGTTCGGTGGCCAGCTGTGCCGGGCGCGGTTCCAGCGGTGCCTGGATCACGGCGATGTCCGGATGTGCGCGCAGCGCCTCCAGGTCGGACAGCATCGGGGCCAGCCGGGTTTTCGCGGCGCCGGCCAGGTCGCCCGCGGCGATCCACAGCGCGTGCTCGGCACGGGTCAGGCCGACGTACAACAGGCGCGCGTCTTCGGCCTCCTGTTCCTGCGCACTGCGCGTGCTGGCCGCGCTCCAGGCCTCGTCCTTGTCCAGCTTCCAGTGCAGCTCGCGGCGGCCGTTGGCGTGCACGGTGCACTGGGTGTCGGTATTGGGCGCGCTGCCGCCGATGCCCACGAACGGCAGGAACACCAGCGGATACTCCAGGCCCTTGCTCTTGTGCAGGGTGATGATCTGCACCCGGCGTGCGTCCGACTCCAGCCGCAGCAGCTGCGCCTCGTCGTTCTGGTCGGCGTGGGCCATCTGCACCTGCAGCCAGTCCAGCAGGCCGTGCATGCCCAGCGTCTGCGCAGCGGCCTGCTGCAGCAGTTCCCCCAGCTGCAGGTAGTTGGTGAGGCGGCGTTCGCCGTCGATCAGACCGAGCAGGCGCTCGGCGTGCTCGGCGCACAGGTCGGCGATCACCGCGAACGGACCACCGCGCTGCCAGCGTTCGCGCCACAGCAGCAGGCGAACCTGGAAGCTGCGCTGTGCGTCGCCCTCGCGTTCCAGCGCATCGATGGCGGCGGCATCTTCGCCCAGCAGCACGGTGGACAACGCCGCGCGCAGGCGGCCTTCGTCGGCCGGCTGCAGCAGGGCCAGCAACAGCACGCGCAGGTCCTGCGCCTCGGCCGTGGCATACAGGCTCTGCTTGCCGGCGGCGACAGCCGGAATGCCCACCGCGCTCAACGCCTGCTGGATGCGCGTGGCTTCCTTGTGCGAGCGCACCAGCACGGCGATGTCGCCGGGCTGCAACGGCTGCCCGCGCAGCAGCGCGCGGCCCTGGCGGGCCTCGCTGAGCAACTGGTGGATGGCCGCCACGCAGGCATCGCTGGCCTGTTGCCGCGAGGCATCGGCCTTGAGCGCGCCGCCCTCGGGGTTGTCCAGCAGGCGCAGGGTCAGGCCGGGCGCCGGCGTGCCGTCGCGCAGGAAGTCGGTATCCAGCCGGGTGCTGCCCGGGTGCACCGGCTCGAAGCGGATGTCTGCTTCCAGGAAGGCGGTGTCGCCGGCGTTGGCATAGAGCGCCTGGATGGCCTGCAGCACGGCCGGCCGCGAGCGGAAGTTGCGGTCCAGCGGCGGCGCGGGATCGGCCTGGTGCTTGGCCTTGAGGTAAGTGTGGATGTCGCCGCCGCGGAACCCGTAAATGGCCTGCTTCGGGTCGCCGATCAGGAACAGGGCCGGGGCCAGGCCTACCGCGCGGGTTTCCTCCGAATCGCCGAACACGCGCTGGAAGATGCTCCACTGGCGGTCATCGGTGTCCTGGAATTCGTCCACCAGCGCGATCGCGTACTGCGCGCGCAGCTGTTGCACCAGCACGGCGCGATGCGGCCCGTCGAGCGCATCGGCAACGCCATCGATCAGGTCGTCATAGGTCTGTACGCGGCCGATCCGCTTGAGCTCGGCCAGGCGTGCCCGGGCCTGGTCGCGCAGGGCGTGCAGGAAGGCGATGGCCTGGCCGCGCTGCCACTGCGCCAGCGCATCGGTGGCAGCCAGGTACAGCGCCAGCGCGTGCTGCAGCGGCGAGTGCGGCGCCTTGCCGGCGTGCGCCTTGTTGGTGCGCGCGCTGAGTTCTTCGGGGGTCAGCCGGCGCAGCCGCTCCGGATCGGCGTCCAGCGGCGCGCCCGGATCGTCCGCGCCCGCCCAGCGGTGCAGCTGCACGCTCAGCGGCTCCAGCCAGGCCAGCTTGTAGCTGGTGCCATTGAGCACCTTGCTATCGACCGCGGCACAGACCTCGCCCATGAACGTATCGCCGTGCTGGCGGTAGGCCTCGGCGAACTGGCGCGCGGCCAGCGCATGCGCCGGGCGCGGATCCTCGTTCTCCACAGCGGGCACCGGCGGCAACAGCGGCAACGGCTTGATCAGCGTGGCCAGGTCGCCGGCCAGCGCCTCCGGCGACGACCACAGGCGGGTCAGCGCATCGACGGTGGCCGCATCGTTGGCGTGGACCCGCCACAGGTCGGCGGCCAGTTCGTCGTGCAGCGCGCGTTCGCTGGGCAGCAGCGCGGGCGGGTCGAAGGTGTGGCCGCTTTCCAGCGCATGCTCGCGCAGCACCCGGGTGCAGAAGCCATGGATGGTGAAGATGGAGGCCAGGTCGATTTCATCGGCGGCGGTCTGCAGCCGGCGCGCCAGCGCGGCCGGGGTTTCCTCGCCCAACGCCAGCTGGCGCTGCAGGATCCAGCGGGTCAGCACCACCTCCGGGCTGTCATCCTCGCTCGGCGCGCGTTCCACCAGCTGCGCGGCCAGGGCCAGGCGTTCGCGGATGCGCTTGCGCAGTTCCTGGGTGGCCGCGTCGGTGAAGGTCACCGCCAGGATCTGGCCGATGCGCCAGCCTTTTTCCACCACCAGCCGGGTGAACAGGGTGGCCAGGGTGAAGGTCTTGCCGGTGCCGGCACTGGCCTCGATCAGGCGCACGCCGTCCAGCGGCAGCGCCAGGTAGGGGTCATGAAGCAGGTCGGGAGCGGTCATCGCGCGGCGCCTTGTTCGTCGAAGCCGGCAAACACCCGGCCTTCGCGCACCGCGGTGAACACCACGAAGCTGTTGTGCAGCAGCTGCCGGTAGCTGTCGGCGCTGGCGAAGGGATCGTGGCCGCGCAGCGCGAGCTGGTAGCCGGCACCGCTGGATTCGGCCCAGCTGCGGTCACTGCCGTACCACCGGGCGCGGCCCTCGGCCTCGCGCTTGGCTGGCAGGGCGGTATACAGCGCCCAACCGGTGGACGGCGCATACAAGAGCGGCGCGCGCAGCCCCTCGTTGCGCAGCTGCAGCAGCAGCCGCAGCACCTGTTGCGCCTGTTCGGGCGGCAGCGGCGGCAGCACATGCGGGCCCAGGCCATCCTCGCCACTGTCGTGGAACTGCACCAGCGGCAGCGTGTCGCCGGCGGCGTTGGCCAGCAGCCAGTCCAGGCCGTTGCGGATCGCGGCGCGGCCGTTGAGCGGCCCCGGGCGCAGGCGCACGATGCCCTGCGCATGCACGTCGTTGATGCGCCCGTGCAGGCGCACGCCATCGATGACGACCTCATGCCGGCGGCTGTCG
This sequence comes from Stenotrophomonas sp. AC248, assembly GCF_979258185.1. NCBI lineage: Bacteria > Pseudomonadati > Pseudomonadota > Gammaproteobacteria > Lysobacterales > Lysobacteraceae > Stenotrophomonas > Stenotrophomonas sp. AC248. Next base: position 4,514,247 of record NZ_OZ409840.1, read on the forward strand.
GCCACGCTGCCGGCCTGCCACTGCGCCAACGCCTGCGCGTAGGGCCGGGTCTGTCCCTGCAGCACCTCGAACTGGCGCTCGCCCAACGCACCGGACGGCAGCAGCGCACGTGCGCGCAGCCGCGGATACAGCGGCGCCTCGTCCTGGCCCAGGGTGGCGTCGATCACCGCCTGCTGCAGCCGCAGGGTGTCGGTGCCGCGCGCGGCCATCACCAGCGGCTCCACGTCGTCGGCGTCGGCCAGGTCTTCGGGCAGGCGCAGGCCCAGCCGTTGCGACAGGAACTGGCTGGCCGGATCGGTCAGGAAGCGGCGCAGCGCATCCAGGCTGAGTTCGGTCTCGCCCGGCAGCGTGTCGGCCGGCGGCAACGGCTGGTCGAACCACGCGCCCAGCGGGCGCCGCCGCCCGCCCAGCGATCCCGCGGCCGGATGCCACTGCTGGCGATAGCTGAAGCGGCGCGGCTCGTCGCCGCCGCCGAACGCGGCCGGCGCGAACGGCTGCAGCGCGTGGCGCACGGTGAGCTGGCGGGCAGCGGTGGCCGGCACCTGGTGGTACTCGGCCGCCGCATCGATCAGCTCACTGACCAGCACCGAGGGTTCGCGCACGCTGCCATCGCGCGGATCGGCGCCCAGGTAGCTCAGGTAGAACACGTCCTGCGCCGAGGCAAACAGCTGCAGGAACAGAAAGCGGTCGTCCTCGCGCAGCGAGCGGTCGCCGTAGCGGCGCTTGTCCGTGCCCAGTTCGGCGGTGAGCTGGTTCAGCCCGGCAGCCGGATCGCGGCGCGGGAAATCGCCGTCGTTGAGGCCCAGCACGCAGATCACCCGGAACGGCAGCAGGCGCATTGGCACCATGCGGCCGAAACTGATCCCGCCGGTGAGCAGCGGCGCGCGGGTGTCCGCTTCGGCCAGCACGCCGGCGAAGTGCGCGCGCACCACTTCCGGGGCCACCTCGCCCTGGAACTCGGCCTGGTGGGCGTCGCGGGCGAATTCGTTGATCAGCTTGCGCAGGCGCTCCAGCGCACGCTGGCTGCTGGCCGCCTGCGGGGGAATCGGCAGCAGCGCATCCAGCAACGCCAGCAGGCGCTGGCGCCAGTGCGCCGGCGGCATCGCCTCGCCCAGCACGCGCTGGTAGCGGGCCAGCACCCGCAGCAGGCCCAGCAGGCGATCCAGCGCGTCGAGCGCGCTGCCTTCCAGTTCCGGCCAGGGCGCCACCCCGGCGATATCGCCGTCGCTGCCACTGGCATGACCGAGCAGCAGCCGGTCCAGCGCGAACTGCCAGGTGAAGGCATCGTCGCGCGGGGCCTGGTGCTGGTGGCGGTGCTGGGCATCCAGGCCCCAGCGCGCGCCGGCGGCCTGCAGCCAGTCGTGCAGGCGATCAAAGGCGGCCGCATCCAGACCGGCGGCCTCGGCCAGCGGCGCGCTGGCCAGCAGGTCCAGTACTTCGTTCAAGCCGAAACGCGACACCGGCAGGCCCAGCAGGTGCACGAACACGTCGGCCAGCGGTTCGCCGGCCAGCGGGCTGGTGTCGGCCAGCGCGTAGGGAATATGGTCCTCGCCGCCGCTGCGCCCGCCGAACACTGCTTCCAGGTAAGGCACGTAGGGATCGATGTCCGGGGCCAGCACCGCGATGTCGCGGGCCTGCAGCGGCGGGTCGAAGCGCGGGTCCTGCAACAGCGCGCGCAGCTGGTCGTGCAGCACCTGCAACTCGCGCAGGCGGGTGTGGCAGGCGTGCACCTGCAGGCTGGGGTCGTCGTGGCGCAGGCCCTCGCGGCGCGCGCCGGCCGGCTGGCCGCGGCGATGGAACAGGTCGCGCTGCAGCCGGTGCAGCAGGCTGTCGGACAGTCCGCCGGCGTCCATGTCCGGGCGCGCATCGTCTTCGGGATCGTCATAGGCGGCGATCTCGCCCGACGGATGCACCACTTCATAACTGCCCAGCACCGCCATGAAGTCGCGGCCGGCCGCGCCCCAGGCCTGCAGCAGGCGGTTCTCGCCGGCCGCGTCGCCGAACGGGTCCGGCGCGCCGCTGCGCAGCTTCTCGCCGAGCGTCTGCAGGTCGCCCCAGTAGGCCTGGGTGGGCGTGGGCAGGTAGAAGTGCATCGTGCCGACCCGGGCCTGGGTGGCCATCACCCGCAGCACGTCGGGGGAGATGTTGAGCGTGGCAAAGGCGAACACCCGCGCCGGCAGGCCCTGCGGCAATGGCTGGCCGGGGCCTTCGAAGCGCGACAGGTAGGCATCGATGCGGCGCGCGCGGTACTGGTGGCCACTGGCGATGTGCCGCCACAGGATGGCCTGCGGGTCCTGCGCGTCGGCCCCGGCCTCCCAGCGCAGCAGCCAGTCGCGACGCCAGGCCTGGTACTTCTCGTACACCGCCGCCAGCTCGCCGGCCAACGCCCACGGCTTGAGCGGATCGGCCACCGACAGGTAGGCCTGCAGCGCCTGCATGGGTGCCTGCGCCAGCACTGCGGGGTCGGTCAGCGCGGCATACAGTTTCCAGCGCAGCGCCGCCGCGGTGAGGTCGTCATGCTCACCCGGCACGTTGGCGTTGAGCGCGCAGGCGACGAACTCGCCCGGGGTGAGGAATTCCAGGTTGGCGGCAATGCCATACTCGACCGCCAGGGTGGACTGCAGCCAGCGCCGCATCGCGACCTGCGGGATCAGCACCACCTCCGGCACCAGCACGGACTGGCCCGGTACCGGCTCACGCACGGCCGTGGCCAGCAGCGCAGCCAGCACGTCGAGTGAGTTGGAGTGGTACAGGCGGAAGTCGGACGCAGCATCAGTCATCGCGCCAGTGTGCCGCAGCGGCCGCGCGATCACGAGGGTGGCCGGGCTCGGATCCGCATGAAAAACCCGGCATGCCGCGTACCGGCACGGTGTGTTGCGAGCGGCGTCGCAGGCCGGGCGGCAGGGTCGTGCCACAATACTGCACGGTCCAGTTCGGTTATGTTCAGCCGTTCACCACGATCTTACAACGTTGGAATTTTGTTAATGGCGTCCATGACGGCTTCCGAAGTCCCGCTGGTGCAGTTGTCCAACGTGCGTATCGATCGCGGCGGTCGCAGCATCCTGCGCGACGTTTCGCTGCAGGTGCCGCGCGGCAGCATCACCGCTGTGCTGGGCCCGTCGGGCAGCGGCAAGTCCACCCTGCTGGCGGCGCTGACCGGCGAACTGCGCCCGGTGGCCGGCACGATCACCCTGTTCGGCCAGCCGATCCCCGAGCGCAGCAGTGCGCTGCGCGAGATGCGCCGCAGCGTGGGCGTGCTGCTGCAGGGCAATGGCCTGCTCACCGACCTGACCGTGGCCGAGAACGTCGCCCTGCCGCTGCGCACCCACACCCGCCTGCCGGCCCCGGTGCTGCGCCGCCTGGTGGACATGAAGCTGCACGCGGTGGGCCTGCTGGCCGCCGCCGATGCCTGGCCGCGCGAGCTGTCCGGCGGCATGGCCCGGCGCGTGGCGCTGGCCCGCGCGCTGGCCCTGGACCCGCCGCTGATGATCTACGACGAGCCGCTGACCGGGCTGGACCCGATCGCCTCGGGGGTGATCATGAGCCTGATCCAGCGCCTCAACCACAGCCTGGGCCTGACCAGCATCATCGTCAGCCACCATGTGCACGAGACCCTGCCGATCTGCGACCAGGTGATCGCGATCGCCAATGGCGGCGTGGTGTTCCAGGGCAGCCCGGCCGACCTGGACGCCAGCCAGGACCCGCTGCTGCGCCAGTTCCTGCACGGCCAGCCCGATGGCCCGATTCCGTTCGATGCCGCGCCGCGCGCGAGGGTTGCCTGATGCCGTTTGTTGACGCCACCCGCTCGCTGGGCCGCGCCGGCCTGTTCTCGCTGACGGTGCTGCGCGGTTCACTGCCCACTGCCGATTTCCTGGCCGAGCTCACCCGCGAGATCTACAAGGTGGGCGCCCGCTCGCTGCCGATCATCGCCGTGGGCGGTGCCTTTGTCGGCCTGGTGCTGACCCTGCAGGGCTACCGCACGCTGACCACCTTCGGCGCCGCCGATGCGCTGTCCACGCTGCTGGGGCTGTCGCTGTACCGCGAACTGGCGCCGGTGCTGACCGCGCTGCTGTTCATCGGCCGCGCCGGCAGCTCGATCGCCGCCGAACTGGGCCTGATGCGCGCCACCGACCAGATCAAGGCGCTGGAGCTGATGGCCATCGACCCGATCGCCAAGGTGGTGGCCCCGCGCTTCTGGGCGGCGGTGCTCACCGTGCCCCTGCTCACCGGCATCTTCTGCTCGCTGGCCATCAGCGCCAGCTACTTCGAAGCGGTCCACGTGCTGGGCCTGGACAACGGGGTGTTCTGGTCGGCGCTGAGCAACAGCGTGGACTTCTGGGACGACTTCGGCGTGGCAATGCTGAAGTCGGCGATTTTCGGCGGTACCGCCGCGCTGGTGGCGTCCTACGTGGGCTTCCACGCCGAACCCACCATTGAAGGCACCTCGGTGGCGACCACCCGCGCGGTGGTCAACGCCTCGCTGCTGGTACTGATGTTCAACTTCGTGCTGTCGGCAATGATGTTCCGCTGAACACCGATCCATGAAACCCGCCCGGGCACGCCTGGGCACCTGACAAACGAACAGTGAGACAACCATGGCCATCCGCGGTCCCAGACTCGAATTTTCCGTCGGCGCATTCCTGCTGCTGGCGCTGGCCTCGCTGCTGGTGCTGGCCGTCGCCTCCACCAACCAACGCTGGGGCTTTGGCAGCGACGGCTACGAACTGAAGGCGCGTTTCACCCAGATCGGGCAGCTGCGCAAGCAGGCCCCGGTCAAGATTGGCGGCGTGACCGTCGGCCAGGTTGGCGCCATCGAACTGGACCCGCTCAAGTTCGATTCCATCGTCACCCTGAAGCTGGACCCGAAGTTCAAGGATCTGCCGGCCGACACCTCGGCGGGCATATTCACCAGCGGTTTGCTTGGCGAGAGCTATATCGGACTGCAGCCGGGCGGTGATCCGGACGTGCTCAAGTCCGGCGATGAGATCGCCTTCACCCAGCCGGCGGTAGACCTGCTGCAGTTGGTTGGCAAATACATGTTCAGTGGCCCGGCCAACGCCGGTGGCACTGAGTCCCAGGACGCCCACGGCGCTGAAGCGCCTGCAACGGAACCGCAGAAATGACCCGTAAACTGATTCCGGCCCTGCTTGCCTCGGCCCTGCTCGCCAGCCTTCCCTCGCTGGGCTTCGCCCAGGCGGCCCCGGCTCCGGCCGCTGCCGCGCAGAACGACGCCGGCAAGGCCGTGCTCGACGCCAGCACGCGCATCCTGAGCACGCTGCAGCAGCGTCGCAGCGAGTTCCGCGCCAACCCGACGGTGCTGCGCAGCTTCATCAACAGCGAGCTCAACAAGACCTTCGACCGTGACTACGCCGCCCGCCTGGTGTTGGGCGTGCACGGCCGTGGTGCCTCCGATGCCGACGTCAAGCTGTTCGCCGATGCCATGGCCGACAACCTGATGCAGCGCTACGGCGCGGCCCTGCTGGAAATCCAGGGCAAGCCGACCTTCCGCCTGAAGGGCCAGTCGCCGCTGCCGGGCAACCGCGGCGTGCGCGTGTCCACCGAACTGATGCGCGCCGGCAACGAGCCGACCCCGGTCGACTACCTGATGCGCAACGTCAACGGCCAGTGGAAGATCTTCGACGTGATGATCGAAGGCATTTCCTACGTGCAGACCTTCAAGACCCAGTTCGATGCGCCGCTGCGCCAGAAGTCGATCCAGCAGGTGGCCACCGAACTGCGCAACGGCACCATGCAGGCCGGTCAGGCGCCCCGTGGCAAGTAACAGCGCCAGCGTGCAGCGCAACGGCACGGCGCTGGTCTTCAGCGGCGTGCTGGACCGCGCGGCGGCGACCGCCTTGTGGCCGTCGCTGTCATCGCCGGAGGGCGTGCGCGAGCTCGACCTGACGGCGGTGACGCGGGTGGACAGCGCCGGCCTGGCGCTGCTGGCCGAACTGGCGGCGCGTGCGCGCGCGGCCGGCGGCACCGCGGAGATCATCGGCAGCCCCACCGGTTACAACGAACTCAGTGCCGCCTACCGGCTCGCACCGACCCTGGATTTCCATGCCCTTTCTGCGGCGAGCTGACATGAACGTCATACGCACCCTCCCCCTTCTCGTGTTGGCGCTGGCGCTGACCGCCTGTGCCGGCAAGCCCGCGCGCGACAGTGCCCCGGCCAGTGTTGCCGTGGACAGCAGCGCTGCTGCAGCCACGACCGACACCGCGGTTGCCGCAACCGACAGCGCCAGCACTGACATCCCGGCCCCCGTTGCCGATGTCGCGGCGCCCACCGATGCCGGCACGCCGCCGGCCAGCGGTGATGCTGCCCCGACCAACGCCGAAGATGACTTCGCCGCGTTGTACGGCGGCCCGGCGCCGAGCGTTGACGGCACCGAGCCCAACCGCGCCACCTACGATCCGTGGGAGCCGCTCAACCGCCGCGTGCACAGCTTCAACAACGTGGTGGACCGCGCCATCGCCCGTCCGCTGGCCACCGCCTACACCCACGTGGTGCCCCGCTTCGCGCGCACCGGCGTCAGCAACTTCTTCAACAACCTGCGCGCCCCGGTGACCATCACCAACCAGCTGCTGCAGGGCCGTCCGGACGATGCCTGGGACAGCCTGGGCCGGTTCCTGATGAACTCCACGCTGGGCGTGGGCGGGCTGTTCGACCCGGCCAGCAAGGCGCTGGTGCCCAGCCGCAAGGAAGATTTCGGCCAGACCCTGGGTGCCTGGGGCTGGCGCCGTTCGCGCTACGTGGAACTGCCGTTCTTCGGCCCGCGTACCGTGCGCGACGTGTTCGGCCTGGCCGGCGACATGCCGCTCTCGCCGATCCGCACCATCGAGGAAGACAAGGTGCGCATCGGCCTGCAGGGCCTGCAGCTCGTCGATATGCGCTCGCAGTTGCTGGCCATCGACGACATGCGCGACAACGCCGTGGACGAGTACACGCTGGTGCGTGATGCCTGGCTGCAGCGCCGCAACTACCAGATCGAAAACGACCTGCGCGGCAAGCATGCGCGCGGCAAGGACGCCGACGACACCGCCCCGATCCCGATCGATGCGATGCCGATGCCCAACTGGGGCAACTGACCGGACAAAAAAACCCCGCCAAGGCGGGGTTTTTTCCTGGGCCTGCGCCCCGCCGTGACTCAGGCGGCCAGCGCGGCGTCGATCGCGGCCACCAGGCGGGCGTCGTCGACGGCCACGTCCGGGGCGAAGCGGGCGATGACCTGGCCGTCGCGACCGATCAGGAACTTCTCGAAGTTCCACAGCACGCCCGGCGCCGGGTTGACCACCAGCTCCGGGTACTTGGTGACCAGCCCTTCCAGCTTCTCGCGCATCGGGCCTTCGCCGGTGGCGGCCGGCTGTGCGTCGGTCAGCGCGCGGTACAGCGGGTGCACGTCATCGCCGGCCACGCTGATCTTGGCGAACAGCGGGAAGGCCACGTTGTATTCCAGCTGGCAGAACTGCTGGATCTCCGACTCGCTGCCCGGCTCCTGGCCCAGGAAGTTGTTGGCCGGGAAACCCAGCACTTCCAGGCCGGTATCGTGCTTGGCCGCATACAGCTGCTGCAGGCCTTCGTACTGCGTGGTCAGGCCACACTTGGAGGCCACATTGACCACCAGCAGCACCTTGCCGCGGTAGTCGGCCAGCGACGACGGCTGGCCTTCGATGGTGGTGACGGGGATGTCGTAGACAGTCTGGCTCACTACAGTTCCTTGGGTTGGGACAGGGACGCCACGGGCGGGCCCATGGCGGGAAAGCATCAATCAACGCAGATCGTGCCCAATGCCACGCCACCGTCGATGCGCTGGCGGCAGCCGAAGTTCTGGCTGATGTCGGTCTGACAGAGGCCTTGGGCCTTGGCACCCGGGGCTACTTCGCCCTGCGCCAGGCACTGGCCGGTGCAGTCGGCCTTGGCGCTGCACGCCTTGCCGGCATCGGCGTAGGGCACCACGCACTGCACGCGTTGCAGCCGGCCCAGCGGCGTGAGCGCGCCACCGGCCTGCCGGCACGCGGCCGCGTCCAGGGTTGCCGGGGTCGCGGTAGCGGCACCGTCGGCAGGCACGGGGCCATCCGGGGTGGTGGTGCTGGCGCACCCGGCCACGGCCAGCAGCAGGGACAACAACAGGGTCAGGCGCATGCGGATATTCCTTGAACGATCGACAGGTGCACAGCATGCGCGATCACGTGCATGCGGGGCATGTACGCCAGGTGTCAGTCCTGCGCGCCGCTGCTCTCGTCCATGCCGCTGTCGTCGTCTTCGCCGGTGGTGTCTTCCAGCAGGTCCTGGCTTTGCTCGGCGGTGAGCGACTCCACGCCGCGCAGGCGGCGCTCGATGGTGCGGGTCTTGCGGCTGGCCTCGCCCAGGCTGCGGCCGACCGTGCTGATCTGCTTCTCGGCCTTTTCCAGGATGCCGGCGAACTTGCCGAACTCGCTCTTGACCGCGCCCAGCAGACTCCACACCTCGCTGGAACGCTGCTCGATGGCCAGCGTGCGGAAGCCCATCTGCAGGCTGTTGAGCAACGCGGTGACGGTGGTCGGCCCGGCCACCACCACGCGATGCTCGCGCTGCAGCAGGTCGACCAGGCCGGGGCGGCGGATCACTTCGGCGTACAGGCCCTCGGTGGGCAGGAACATCACTGCAAAATCGGTGGTGTGCGGCGGCACGATGTACTTGTCGCAGATCGACTTGGCCTGGATGCGGATGGCGCGTTCCAGCTGCGCACCCTGCACGCGCACGCCATCAGCGTCGCCCTGTTCCTGCGCATCGAGCAGGCGTTCGTAATCCTCGCGCGGGAACTTGGAATCGATCGGCAGCCACACCGGCGTGTCCTCGTGGCCACGGCCCGGCAGACGCACGGCGATGTCGACCATTTCCCCACTGTCCGGGCGCACCTTCACCCCGCGTGCGTACTGCTCCTGGGTCAGGGTCTGCTCCAGGATGTTGTCCAGCTGCACTTCACCCCAGCTGCCGCGGTTCTTGACGTTGGTCAGCACGCGCTTGAGGTCGCCCACGCCGGTGGCCAGCTGCTGCATTTCGCCGAGCCCGCGCTGGACCTGCTCCAGGCGGTCGGAGACCAGCTGGAACGAGGCGCCCAGGCGTGCTTCCAGCGTGGTCTGCAGCTTCTCGTCCACGGTGACGCGCATCTGGTCGAGCTTTTCGGCGTTGTCGGTCTGCAGGCTCTTGAGCTGCTGCTCCAGCGTGGCGCGCATCTCGCCGATGCGGGCCTCGTTGCGCTGGGTCATCTCCTGCAGGCGCAGGCCCAGCGATTCGGCCAGGCGCTGCTGCGACTGCGCGGTTTCCTCGCGACCCTTGCGGGCGTCCTCGCCCAGGGCCTGGCGCAGCGCGACCATGTGGCTGTCGGTGCGCGTGGTCAGTTCCACCAGCTGCTGGCCGAAGGCCTCGATACGGGCCTGTTGCTGCTGGCCGAACACGTCCAGCTGCGCGCGCATGTCGTGCAGGCGCTGGGCCAGCAGTTCGCCGGTGCGCTGCTGGGCCAGCGCGCTCTCTTCGCGCGCCTTGCGCGCATCTTCGCCCAGCGCATCGCGCAGCAGATCCAGGCGCTGGTCGGTGCGGGTGGACAGGTCGGTCAGCGCGCGCGCGAAGGATTCCAGCCGCGCGTCCTGCTGCCGGCCCAGCCCTTCCAGCTGCTCGCGCAGTTCGCCGCGGCCCACCCGCGCTTCGTCACGCAGGGCCTGTTCAAGACCGCCATGCTGGGAACGCCGCAGCAGGACCAGCAGCTGCAGGACGAGGACGACGCAGACAAGGCCGCCAAGGATCAGGAATTCGGTTTGCATGCACGCAAGTGTAGGCTGAGCCGGTCTCATTGGCTGCGTCGGGCGGGTACATGCTGGAGTTGTATGGGAAGTCGACCTCGATCAACGTACGCAAGGTGCTGTGGCTATGCGCCGAGCTGGAGCTCGATTACCGGCACATCGGCGCCGACGCCGGGGCGGCCGACGCGGACCTGGATGCCTGCGTGCGCCGGTTCAATCCCAACGCGCAGGTCCCGGTGCTGCGGGATGATGCCGCAGCAGCGGCAACCAGCCTGGCGCACTGGAATCGCCTGATGGGCGTGCTGGACCGGCAGCTGGCGCAGACCGGCGCGCATGTGGTCGGCAACCACTTCAGCCTGGCCGACATCGTGCTGGGACTGTCGACCCAGCGCTGGCGCATGACCCCGGGCGAAAAGCCGCTATTTCCGGCGGTGCAGGCGTGGTTCGCACGGCTGGGTCCACGTGCGGGCTTTGCCCTGCACGTGGACAACGGCGTGCCCTGACGCCGTTCAGAGCTGGGTGAACACCTGCTCGCGGGGCAGCCGCGACTTGGGCAGGCCGGCATTGAAGTTGGCCGCGCTGCCGTAGCCCAGCGCCACCAGCACCACGCTGGTGAAGCCGCGCGCACGCAGGCCCAGTTCGGCGTCCAGCACCTCGGCGTCGAAGCCTTCCATGGGGGTGGCGTCGATGCCGTGCACGCCCGCCGCGAGCAGCAGGGTGCCCACGGCCAGGTAGGTCTGCTTCTGCATCCAGTGCTGCACGTCGCCCAGGGTGTGGCGGTGCAGGTCCACGTAGTGGTGCAGCGCGCCGCGCTGGCCTTCGCGCGCCTCGGGGCTGGGATAGCGGCCGTCGGCGGTTTCCTGGTCGATCACCTGGGCCAGGTACGCGTCATCGATACCGGTGCGGGTGGCGAACACGATCACGTGCGAGGCGTCGGTGATCTTGGCGGTGTTGTAGGGCTGGTCGGGTTGCGTGGCGCGGGCGATGCGCGCCCGTGCCTCGGGAGTGCCGGCCACCAGGAAGTGCCACGGCTGCGAATTCACCGACGAGGGGGCGTTGTGCAGCACCTCCAGCAGGTCCTCCAGCACCGCGGGCGGCAGCGTGCGGGTGGGGTCGTAGGCCTTGGTGGTGTGGCGGCGCAGGGCCACCGGAGCGAGGGTCATGGGAACAGAGTCCATTGCGGGTTCAGTAGGGAGCAATAAGGGGTTCAGAAGCCTTCGAGGACCAGCTTGCCGCGCGCGCGGTGGCTCTCGATCAGGGCGTGGGCCTGGCGCAGGTTGGCGGCGTTGATGCGGCCGTAGTGCTCGCCCAGGGTGGTGCGCAGCACGCCGGCGTCGACCAGCGCGGCGACCCGTTCCAGCAGGTCGTGCTGGCGCTGCAGGTCCGGCGTGTTGAAGCTGGAGCGGGTGAACATCGACTCCCAGTGCAGCGACAGGCTCTTGCGCTTGAGCGCCATCACGTCGAGCTGGCCGGGGTCGTCGATCAGCGCCAGCTGGCCCTGCGGGGCGAGCGCGGCCACGATCTGGTCGTAGTGCTGGTCGGTGTGGGTCAGGCTGGCCACATGGCTGACCTCGGCGATGCCCAGCCGCTGCAGGCCGTCGGTGAGCGGCTGCGAATGGTCGATCACATGGTGCGCGCCCAGGCCATACACCCAGTCCTGGGTGTCCGGGCGCGAGGCAGTGCCGATCACCGTCAGCCGGGTCAGCTGGCGGGCCAGCTGGACCAGGATCGAGCCCACGCCGCCGGCCGCGCCCACCACCAGCAGGGTCTGGCCCTCGCCACCGCCCTCGGCGATGCGCAGGCGGTCGAACAGCAGTTCCCAGGCGGTGATCGCGGTGAGCGGCAGGGCGGCCGCAGCGGCGTCATCCAGGCTGGCGGGCTTGTGGCCGACGATGCGTTCGTCCACCAGCTGGTACTCGGCATTGCTGCCCGGGCGACCGATGGCGCCGGCATAGAAGACCGCGTCACCCGGCTGGAACAGGGTGACCTCATCGCCCACGGCATCGACGATACCCACCGCATCCCAGCCCAGCACCCGCGGCTCGGTCACGGCCACGCCGTTGCGCACCTTGGTGTCCACCGGGTTGACCGAGATCGCCCGGACCGCCACGCGCAGGTCGCGCGGGCCCGGCTGCGGGATCGGCAGGGTGACGTCCTGCAGCGCGCGCGGGTCGCTGATCGGCAGGCCATGTTCGGTATAGGCAACAGCTTTCATCGGGGCAGATCCGTTCGGGAAGACGCACAGCCTGCGCTTCACGCCGCGCGCCGGAAAGGCGCAGAATCGGGCAGCACTTTCACTGTGGGAATGAAAATGGTCCGCGTCGACGATCTCGGCCTGTTCGTGCGTACCGCCGCGCTGGGCAGCTTTTCCAACGCCGCACGCGAAGCCGACCTGCTGCCCGGGCAGGTGGCCGCGGCGGTGGCCCGGCTGGAGCGCGAGCTGGACCTGCGCCTGTTCGTGCGCTCCACCCGCAGCCTGCGCCTGACCGCCGAAGGCGCGCTGTACCTGCCCTACGCACAGGAAGTGCTGGCCGCCCTGAGCGAGGGCCAGGCGCGGGTGCGCGGCGAGGATGCCGAACTGCGCGGGGTGCTGCAGGTGGCCGCGCCGTCGGACCTGGGCCGCCACGTGCTGCTGCCGTGGCTGAGCGAGTTCCGCCGCGCGCACCCGAAGCTGCAGCTGCGCCTGCACCTGTCCGACCAGGTGGCCGACGTGTTCCGCGATCCGGTCGACATCGCCTTCCGCCTGGGCCGGTTCGACAACGCCAGCTATGTGGCGCTGCCGCTGCTGCCGGGCAACCGCCGCGTGCTGGCGGCGGCGCCGGACTACCTGGCCCGGCATGGCACGCCCGACAGCCTGGAGGCGCTCAAGGACCACCACTGCCTGCTGTACCAGCTGGCCGGGCGCGCTTACGACCGCTGGAACTTCGAGGTGGACGGGCGCCGGGTGGTGGTGCCGGTGCGCGGCAACATGGTCTGCGACGATGCCGACGTGGTGCGGCGCTGGGCCGTGGCCGGCGAAGGCATTGTGTTCAAGTCGTGGCTGGATCTGTGCGCCGACGTGCGCGCCGGGCGCCTGCAGGTGCTGCTGGGCGGTGCCGGCGACAGCCTGCCATTGAACCTGGTGTGCCCGCACCGCAAGCAGTTCTCCCCGGCCATCCGCCAGCTGCACGCGATGTTCGAACAGCGCCTGCAACCGCTGCTGAAGGATCTGCCGCGCACGGTCGGCTGACGCTATCGGGATGGGGGGTGGTGCCGGACAATGGTGCTCCCCCGTAGTCGAGTCGCCGCCATGCCGTGGATGGGCATCCAGGACCTGTGGACCTTCGTTGCCGCCGTGCTGGTGTTCCTGGCCCTGCCCGGCCCGGGCACGTTCACCCTGCTTACCGCCACCGGCCGCGGCGGCGTACGCGGCGGCTACACGGCGCTGTTCGGGCTGCTGCTGGGCGACCAGATCCTGATGTGGCTGGCGGTGGCCGGCGTGGCCGCGCTGCTCAAGGCCAACCCGCTGGTGTTCCACGCGGTGCAGTACCTGGGCGCGGCGTACCTGGTGTGGGTTGGCATCAGCCTGCTGCGCCGGCCGCGCGGCGGGGGCGAAGAAGGTGGCATCCGCCTGCAGCCCGGCCACTACTTCCGCCAGGCGGTGCTGATCAACCTGCTCAACCCGAAGGCGATCATCTTCTACATGGCCTTCCTGCCGTTGTTCATCGATCCGGCCCGCCACCAGGGCGTGGTCACGTTCGCGACCATGGCGGTGATCATCTTCGTCATGGGGCTGGCGTATTGCTCGGTGCTGATCGGGGTGGGCAACCTGTTGCGACGTAGGATTCTTCAGTATCCTCGTGTAGGACTTCTACTGAAGCGCGTAGCGGGTGTTTTCCTGATCGGTTTTGGCGTGCGGCTCGGCGTCAGCGGCTGACGCCCCGCCCTGCGGGCCGATGCGCCGATCCGACGGGCACCGGTGCCGCGCGGCGAATAGCCAACGTCATCGGAACGCGTGCTTTCGATAAGCAACTTGAGATTCCCCGCGACGCCCTCGCGGTGTCCAATCGGCCCCATCGCCCAACGGTTGCCGTCCAGTGCGACCGCGCGCCCCACGCGAGGAACCGATGCCGCCCGTGTATTTCGTCCACCACCTTGCCGGTCACCGCGAGCGCCTGCTCGGCATGGCCACCGGCCGTGTCGACCTGGCCCACCCGGCGGTCAGCCGCATCCTCACCGGCCTGCAGCCGCTGGATCGCATCGACCTGCGCGCGTGCCGGTTTGACTGCCAGGCCAGCCTGGACCTGGCGTTGCGTCGGCGCATCCGCGAGGCCGAAGAGGCCGCGCAGGGCTGGCGGGTATTCGACGCGCACGGCGTGTTGCGCTGCAAGCGCTTCCCCTGCGACGACCGGGTGGTGTTTCCCCACGGGCTGCCGGGCGATGCGCTGTGGCTGCGCACGCTGGTGGACGATCAACCCGACCTTCTCGCCGGCTGACGCGCGCCGCTTCAGCGCGCGTCCAACGCCTCCCGCAGGTGGTCGATGAACACCCGCAGCTTCGGCGCCATCTGCTCGCGCGCCGGGTAGTACAGGTGGAATCCCGCGAACGGCTGCTGCCAGTCCTGCAGCACGCAGCGCAGGCGCCCGGCGGCCACGTCGGCGGCCACCACGGCCTCGAAGGCCTGGCCCATGCCCAATCCGGCACGCACCGCCGCGTGGATCAGGGCGGTGTCGTTGAACACCAGCGGCCCGCTCACCGCCACGTCGAAATCGCGGCCGTCGCGACTGAACTCCCAGGGCATCAGCCGGCCGGTGCTGAGCCGGTGCACGATGCAGGCGTGGTCGACCAGCGCGGCCGGCGTCTGCGGTTCGCCGTGGCGCGCGAAGTAGGCCGGCGTGGCCACCACCACCTGCCGCTCCAGTGGGCCGATCGGCACGGCGATCATGTCGCGCGCCAGCGATTCGCCCAGCCGGATGCCGGCGTCGAAGCCACCGGCGACCAGATCGGCCAGCCCCGGCTCCACGAACAGCTCCACCTCCACCTGGGGATAGCGCGCCAGGAAGCTGGGCAGGTGCGGCAGCACCAGCAGTTCGGCGGCCACGCGCGGCACGTTGATGCGCAGTTTGCCGGCCGGTACCGCACGCACGCTGTCCAGGTCCACGAAGGCGGCCTCGATCTGGGCCAGGCCTTCGCCCACGCGCGCCAGGAAGCGCGCGCCGTGTTCGGTCAGGGCCACCCGGCGCGTGGTCCGGTGCAGCAGGCGCACCCCGAGGCTGGCCTCCAGCGCGCGCACGGTCTGCGACAGCGCCGATGGCGAGACGCCCAGGTCATCGGCGGCGCGGGTAAAGCTGGCGCGCTCGGCCACCCGGGCGAAGGCAACCACGGCAGACAGCGGGGGCTGGGAGGACATTGTGAAGCCTGCCTTCAAGGTCGATGTGGCGAACACCAGTTTATCCACATGGTGCAGCGGAGGATGCTGTGGGCACCGGCGCTCGACCGCGCCGCCCCTTCCCCGCTTCCGGAGCCTTCCATGCAGACCCGTACCCTTGGCCGCCACGGCCCCACCGTTTCCGCGCTCGGCCTGGGCTGCATGGGCATGAGCGCCTTCTACGGCGGTCGCGGCAGCGATGCCGAGGCCACCGCCGTCATCCATCGCGCGCTGGCGCTGGGTGTCACCCTGCTCGATACCGCCGACATGTACGGCCCGCATACCAATGAAGTGCTGGTCGGCAAGGCCATCGCCGACCGCCGCGACCAGGTGTTCCTGGCCACCAAGTTCGGGATCAAGCAGGAGCCCAGCGACAGCGCCGCACGCAGCGTGGACGGCCGCCCGGAGTACGTGATCGCCGCCTGCGACGCCAGCCTGCAGCGGCTCGGCGTGGACCACATCGACCTGTACTACCAGCACCGCGTGGATACCCGCGTGCCGATCGAAGACACGGTGGGCGCGATGGCGCGTCTGGTCGAACAGGGCAAGGTGCGCTTCCTGGGCCTGTCCGAAGCATCGGCGACCACCATCCGGCGCGCGCACGCGGTGCACCCGATCACCGCCGTGCAGACCGAGTTCTCGCTGTGGTCGCGCGACCCGCAGTCCAATGGCGTGCTCGACACCGTGCGCGAACTGGGCATCGGCTTCGTGCCCTACTCGCCGCTGGGCCGCGGCTTCCTGACCGGCGCCATCCGCCGCCCGGACGACTTCGACGCCGATGACTACCGCCGCCAGTCGCCGCGCTTCCAGGGCGACAACTTCGCCCGCAACCTGGCCCTGGTCGATGCGGTCACCGCGATGGCCCAGGCCAAGGGCATCACGCCAGGGCAACTGGCGCTGGCCTGGGTGCTGGCACAGGGCGACGACCTGGTGCCGATCCCCGGCACCAAGCGGCTCGCCTTCCTGGAAGAGAACCTGGGCGCGCTGCAGGTGCAGCTGAGCCCGGACGAGCTGGCCCGCATCGACGCGATCTTCCCGGCCGATGCCGCGGCGGGGCAACGCTACGCCGATGCGGCGATGGCCACGCTGGACCGCTGAACGGGCGTCACGACGAAAGGCGGTCACGACCAACGGTCGTGACCTACCGGGTGTGTGACCGTCGGGTGCGCCGCTCATCGGGTGCACCGGCCAACGGTAGGTACCGACCGTTGGTCGGTACGAACAGGCGATGGCCCACAATGGGGGGCCATCGCCTGTGAGTAAACGGATGTCCCACCCCGATGACCTGCTGGCCCGTGCCTGGGCAGAGCGCGAAGAAGTCCTGTACCCCCGCCTGCTGGGCGCCCTGGGCCCCGGCCTGTACCCGCTCGACGCGGCGGTATTTTCCACCGTGTTCGGCCAGGACAGCGTCGACCCGCGCTGGCTCACCATCGGCGTGTTCGAGTGCCCCCCCACACCGGACCGGCCCGGTTGGGCCTATGTGAGCTCCGGGCTGTCCAACCCCTGGGATGAGACCGAGGCCGACCCGGACAGCGTGTCCGGCCTGGGCATGGAATTCCTGCTGCAGACCACCGAACGCGCGCCGTGGGCACTGGCCCTGGTGCAGCGGTTCTGCGCCTACCAGCTGCTGCTGGCCGCCGGCCGCATGGGCACCCATGCGCCGCTGGACCTGTGGGACCGCATGCGCATCGGCGCCCCGATCGACAACGCCGACAGCCAGCTGCAGGCGTTGGTGTTCGTTGCGGCCGAGCACCTGGGCGACATCCAGAGCCTGGTCAGCGGCCAGTTCCGCTTCCTGCAGATGCTGCCCCTGACCCTGGACGAACATGCCTTCGGCCAGCAGCACGACTTCGAGACCGTGGTTGAACAGCTCCAGGCCCATCACGCCGCACCGGTGGTGGACACGCGCCGCGGCAGCATTCCGCTGCAGCCGCCGGCCTGATCCAATGGCGGCCCCGCCTGCGGGGCCGCCGCCTGTCCCCTGCACCCGACACCAAGGAACGCCGATGCGCTGGTCTGCCCTGCTCCCCCTGCTGGTGCTGTTCGCGCCGGCTGCGGCCCACGCCGATGAGATCCGCTGCCTGACCGGCGGCAGCCAGGGGCAGATCCACCTGTCCTGGAAGCTGCCAGCCGAGGGACAACGCACCAGCTTCGTGCGGTATGCCGGCAAGACCGCCTGGCTGCGCCTGACCCTGCTGAGCCAGGACAGCACCGAGATGGCCGAGGGCCGCCCGTGGCAGTTCGATTCGGTGTGGGAGGAGCACCTGGACGGCACGGTGATCGGCCACTACCAGATCTCCACCCAGGGCGCGCGCATCTACGGGTTCGACTACACCAACGCCCGCACCGGACGGCAGACGACCTTCAGCGAGGACATCGGCGCGCTGACCGACACCGGCTGCCGCTGGGACTGACGCCGGCGCATTTGTGCTGTTTTCGTCACTCACCGGCACTCAGGATTTACTTACGCCCTCCTGTGACGCCCGGCAGTAGTAATGCTGCACCGCATTGGGTAAAACTCGCAGACTAGTCAGTAGCCGTCATTTACCGCGAGGTCCCATGTCATCGTTGCTCCGGCGCAAGTCCCTAGACCAAGTCACCGTCCATGAAGCCGGCAGGCGACTGGTCCCGACCCTGAGCTGGCCGCACCTGATCGCACTGGGCATCGGCGCCATCGTCGGCACCGGCATCTACACCCTGATCGGCGTGGGCGCCAACCTGGCCGGCCCGGCCGTGCTGATCTCCTTTGCCATTGCCGGTGCGGTCTGCGCCTGCGCGGCGCTGTCCTACGCCGAACTGGCCACGATGATGCCGGCCGCCGGCAGCGCTTACACCTACAGCTACGCCGCGCTGGGCGAGATGATCGCCTGGGTGGTGGGCTGGAGCCTGATCCTGGAGTACTCCCTGGTGGTGAGTACGGTGGCGGTCGGGTGGTCCGGCTATGCGGTGGGCTTCCTGCATGGCTGGGGCATCGACCTGCCGCTGGCGCTCACCGCCGGCCCGCACGTGGCCGGCGGCTTCATCAACCTGCCCGCGGTGCTGATCACCTTCGTGGTGGCCGGCATGCTGATGGCCGGCACCAAGGAAAGCGCCACGCTCAACGCCATCCTGGTGGTGGTCAAGATCATCGCGCTGACCCTGTTCGTGGCCATCGCGCTGCCGCACTTCGATACCGCGCACATGGACCCGTTCATGCCGTTCGGCTTCGCCAAGTCGGTGGGTGTCGGCGGTGTCGAGCAGGGCGTGATGGCGGCGGCGGCGATCATCTTCTTCGCCTTCTACGGCTTCGATGCGATCTCCACCGCGGCCGAGGAAACCAAGAAGCCCGACCGTGACCTGGCCATCGGCATCATCGGGTCGATGGTGGGCTGCACCATCATCTACGTGCTGGTGGCGCTGGCCGCGGTGGGCGCGATGAGCTACACCATCTTCGGCCAGAGCGCCGAGCCGCTGGCGCTGATCCTGCGCGAGCTGGGCAGCCCGGGCGCGGCCAAGTGGATTGGTGCGGCGGCGGTGATCGCCCTGCCGACCGTGCTGCTGGCCTTCCTGTACGGGCAGAGCCGCATCTTCTTCGTCATGTCGCGCGATGGCCTGCTGCCGCGAGGGCTGTCCAAGGTCAGCGCGCGCACCGGCACGCCCATCGCCACCACGTTGTTCACCGCGGTGCTGGTCGCCGCGCTGGCCGGCGTGGCCCGCCTGGATGAAATCGCCGCCCTGGCCAATGCCGGCACGCTGGCCGCGTTCACCGCAGTGGGCCTGTGCCTGGTGGTGCTGCGTGTGCGCGAACCGGGCCGCGTGCGCAAGTTCCGCACCCCGCTGGCCTTCATCGTCGGCCCGCTGGCGGTGATCGGCTGCGTGTACCTGTTCTTCAGCCTGCCCAGCAAGACCCAGCTGTATTTCCTGGCGTGGAACGTGGTCGGCCTGATCGCCTACTTCGCCTATGGGCGGCGTAACGCGGTGATCAACAAGGCCTGATTCGGGCGCGTGCCGACCAACGGTCGGCACCTACCGGGTGTGGCACACGGCAGCGGTGGGAAGCCGGGCAGAGCCCGGCTCTACGTGCTGCCGGCCATCCCGTTGTGGAAACACGGCGGCGGTGGGAAGCCGGGCAGAGCCCGGCTCTACGTGCTGCCGGCCACCCCGTTGTGGAAACACGGCGGCGGTGGGAAGCCGGGCAGAGCCCGGCTCTACGTGCTGCCGGCCACGCTCCCGTAGAGCCGGGCTCTGCCCGGCTGCTGTTGGCCATGACTGCGCGGCGCCCTCGCGCCTCGTCACTTCTTCGGCGTCGCCACCTTGTCCGCATGCGCCTGCGCCTGGGCCATCACCCGCAGCAGGTTGCCGCCCCAGATGCCGGCGATCTGCTTCTCGCTGTAGCCCTTGCGCAGCAGCCACGCGGTGATCTTCGGCAGCTGGCTCACATCGGGCAGGTCGGCCAGGCCGCCACCACCGTCCCAGTCCAGACCGATCCCGGCATGCTCGGGGCCGACCACCTTGAGGATGTGCTCGAAGTGGGCGAAGAAGTCATCCAGCGTGGCCTTGCGCAGCGGGTAGCGCTGATCGAGCGCGTCCAGCCCCTGCTTCAGTGCCACGCCCTGGGCGATCGTCATCCCGTCGTAGTCGCCGCCGAGCTGCTTCATCAACGCCTCCTCGGCCTGCGCGCGCTGCTCGGTCTTGCCGGTGTCGATCAGGTAACCGCCATAGGCGTTGACCTGGATCACCCCGCCGGCCTTGGCCAGCTGCTTCAGGCGTGCATCGTCGAGGTTGCGCGGATGGTTGTAGATCGCCTTGGCCGAACTGTGCGACAGGACGAACGGCACCGGCATGCGCTCGAGCAGGTCGTCGAATACCGCGTCGGAGGCATGTGACTGGTCGATCACGATGCCCAGCCGCACCGCTTCGTCCACCAGCGCCTTGCCGGCCGGGCTGAGGCCCTTCCATTCGGCGCCCTTCTTGTCGGTGGCCGAATCGGCGAACTCGTTGTTGGCGAAATGCACCGTGCTCAGCAGGCGCAGGCCCGCCAGGTGGTAGAAGCTCAGCAGCGAGGGATCGTCCACCAGCGGGCTGGCGTTCTCCATGCTGATGTAGACCACGCGCTTGCCGGCGGCCTTGATCCTGGCCGCATCGGCGGCGGTGAGCGCCAGCTGGAAGGTGTCCGGATGCGCGGCGAGCATCGCGCGGATTTCCATCAGCCGCAGCAGCCCCGCGTCGCGATCGTGCACGTGCGCGGCTTCGCTACGGTCGCCCTGGTCGGTGTAGATCGCCCAGAAACCGCCATCCAGCGCCCCTTCCACCATGCGCGGGTAATCCACCTGCGACAGCGCGTTGTGGTCGTGCCGCTGCTGGATGTCGAAGCCGGCGCGGTGGAAGTTGGCCGGTGTATCCAGGTGGCTGTCCAACGTGAGCAGCGTCTTCTGCAGGGCCGAGGCCCGGGCCAGTTCCTGCGGGGTGAACTCGATGGCGTGGGCGGCCAGCGGCGTGCACAACGCCAGCGACACCAGCAATGACAGACTGCGCAACGTCATGACGCTTCACCTTGGATGGGAAGCGTCAGACCATAGCGCTGTGAGGACAACAAACGGTAGTGCCGGCCGCTGGCCGGCTCCCCGCGACAATCGGAGTCCAAGAGGAGCCGGCCAGCGGCCGGCACTACCTGATGCCGAACGTAGCCGGGATCCTGCGAATCAGTCCAGCACGCGGCAGAACACCGCCTTGAGATAGCGCGATTCCTGCACGTGGGCCATGAACGGATGGTCCGGACCGGCGCCGGCCACCTTCAGGATCTGGATGGTGCGGCCGGAATAGAACGCCGCGCGGCGCAGCATGTCCAGGAACTGGTCCTCGGCCACCAAGCCGGTGCACGAGAACGTGGCGAACAGCCCACCGGGCTTGACCACGCCCAGCGCCAGTTTGTTCATGTCCAGATACTTCTTCAGCGCGGTGATGACCTGGTCGCGGTCGCGGGTCATCTTGGCCGGGTCCAGGATCACCACGTCGAACTGCTCACCGCGGTTGGCCGCATCGCGCAGCCACGGGAACACGTCGGACTGGATGAACTTCGGGCGCACGTTGTTGAGGCGCGAGTTGGCCTTGGCAATGGCGATCACGTCTTCATCGATGTCGATGCCGACCACTTCCGACGCACCGCGAGCAGCGGCGTACACCGCAAAGCCGCCGGTGTTGCAGCACAGGTCGAGCACGCTCTTGCCGTCCACCTGCTCGCTCAGCCACTGGCGGTTCTCGCGCTGGTCGGCGAAGAAGCCGGTCTTGTGCGCTCCGGCCGGGTCGGCGCGGAACTTCACGCCGTACTCGGTGATCACCGAGGCTTCGGTGGTGGTGTTGCCATGGAAGTCGAAGCTTTCCTGCTTCTGCACGTGTTCGTCGGCGAAGCTGTGGAAACGGCAGCCCGGGAACTGCTCACGCAGCGCTTCGTAGATCCACTCGCGGTGGCGGAACATGCCGGCGGCGAAGAACTCCACCACCACCAGGTCGTTGTAGCGGTCCACCACCAGGCCGGACAGACCGTCGCCTTCGCTGTGCACCACGCGCCAGGCGTCGGACACCGCGTCCAGCTTCAGCACGTCGCGGCGCAGCGAGACGGCCTGGGCGATCTTGCGCGAGAACCAGCCCGCGTCGACCGGAACGGCCTGGTCGGTTTCCAGGATGCGCACGGCGATGCGCGAATGGCCGTTGTAGAAGCCCCGGCCGATCCACTCCCCGTCCACGCCGATAACGTCGACGATGGCACCGGGTTTGGGACGGACGGCCGGCTTTTCGACCAGTTTCTGGAAGATCCACGGGTGGCTGGAGCGCCAGGCGTTCTTGAGGCGGACAACGGGGGCAGGGGTATTCATGGGCGTATTGTAAACGGGAAGCCTGCAGCCCTCGGCGTTGGGAGCGACACCG
Organism: Stenotrophomonas sp. AC248; assembly: GCF_979258185.1. NCBI lineage: Bacteria > Pseudomonadati > Pseudomonadota > Gammaproteobacteria > Lysobacterales > Lysobacteraceae > Stenotrophomonas > Stenotrophomonas sp. AC248. Next base: position 4,536,337 of record NZ_OZ409840.1, read on the forward strand.
CCGGCGCTCTGGGAGTGACGGCCGCAGGCCGTCAGGGCGGTAAACCCGGCCGCTACCTGGTTGACGGCCAGCGGCCGTCACTACCGGTTGGGGCGTTTGGTTCAGCAGCACCGGGGCATGGAAAGGATTTGACGCCGGCCCGGCCACCCCGCAGAATCGGCCCCAGAAGGGGAGTAGCTCCCAGACGTTGTCGCCGTCAATTCGAGCCCGCAGGCTCCGGTGCAACGGCAGTCCCACCCATCGGGACTGCGAGCGAGACCTTCGCCGTATGGCGAAGCTCTGTTCCCCGGATCCCCCCGATCCTCCGTTGCAGATCCTCGCCGTCCGGCTTGAGGCAATCATTTTTCCAACGGATAAACCCAATGCAGACGATCGGTAATGTGTGGTTGTGGGGCGGCTTCGGCGCGGTGGTGATCATCGCGCTGCTGGTCGACCTCGTATTGATGCGACATGGCGGGCCGCACAAGGTCACCTTCAAGGAGGCCCTGTGGTGGTCGATCGGCTGGGTCGCCCTGGCCCTGGCCTTCAACGGCGGCCTTTGGTACTACCTGAACGAGACCGCCGGCCAGGTGGTGGCCAACAAGGTCGGCCTGGAGTTCCTGACCGGTTACCTGGTCGAGAAAGCCCTGGCCGTGGACAACATCTTCGTGTTCCTGATGATCATGGGCTACTTCGCGGTGCCCGAGGAGCAGCGCCAGAAGGTGCTCATCATCGGCATCCTGGGCGCGATCGTGCTGCGTACGATCATGATCTTCGCCGGTAGCGTGTTGCTGACCAAGTTCCACTGGCTGCTCTACGTGTTCGGCGCGTTCCTGCTGTTCACCGGCTGGAAGATGTGGTTCTCGGCCGGTAGCGAGCCGGATCTTGAGACCAACCCTGCCCTGCGCTGGATGCGCAAGCACCTGCGCCTGCTGCCCGACTACGCCGGCAACGCCATGAGCGTCATGCGCGATGGCAAGCGCTGGTACACCCCGCTGTTCGTGGTGCTGATCCTGATTGCGGTCACCGACGTGATCTTCGCGGTGGACTCCATCCCGGCCATCTTCGCCATCACCACCGACCCGTTCATCGTGCTCACCTCCAACGTGTTCGCGGTGCTGGGCCTGCGCGCGATGTTCTTCCTGCTGGCCGGCATGGCCGATCGCTTCCACCTGCTGCCGTATGGCCTGGCCCTGGTGCTGGCCTTCATCGGCATCAAGATGATGCTGATCGACATCTTCAAGATCCCCACCCCGATCTCGCTGGGCGTGGTGGCCGTGATCATCGCCGCCACCGTGGTGCTGAGCCTGAAGAACCCGCCGAAGACCGGCGACGCGTAACCGACGTGCCACCGGCGGGATTGTCCCGCCGGTGGCACTACTCTCTCCCGTCGCGTTGCCCTTGTGTTCAGCCCGGGCGACGCAATCCCTAAGGGTATGAACGCCAACCTGCCCCTGCCCGCCGGCGAACCGCCGACCTCTCCCCGCAACGACCGCGGTCGCGTGCTGCGGGCGTTCAACCTGAGCCTGGCCTTCGTGCTGGTGCTGGTGGCCATCTATACCGCGCAGGGTCATTTCGACTGGCGCCCGTGGGCGGTGGCCCCGCTGGACAAGGCCGGCCTGCTTGGCATCCTCGGTGCGCCGCTGCTGCACGGTTCGGTACAGCACCTGGGGGCCAATGCCTTCGCCTTGCTGATCCTCGGGACGCTCGCCGGCAGCGTCTATCCCAAAGCCACCCTGCGCGCGCTGCCCCTGCTGTGGGTCGGCTCCGGGCTGGGCGCCTGGCTGCTGGGCGACCTGGGCAGCCGCCATCTCGGTGCCAGCGGCATCACCCACGGCCTGATGTTCCTGATCTTCGTGCTCGGGCTGCTGCGCCGCGACCGACCGGCCATTGCCGCCGGCCTGATCGCCTTCCTTTTCTACGGCAGCATGCTCATCACCATCCTGCCGCACGAGCCGGGGGTGTCCTGGCAGTCGCATATGGGCGGTGCGTTCGCCGGCATCATCAGCGCGCTGCTGTTCCGCCTGTCCGACCCGATGGCCCCGCGCAAGCGTTACAGCTGGGAAGAGGAAGACGACGAGGACGACCTGCAGCTGCAGCGTGACAACGACCTTGAACCGCCCTCCCCGCACCGCGTGCCGGTGCTGTGGCAGCCGCGCGAAGGACAGGACTTTGTGGTCCTCCCGTTCCGTCCGCGCGATCCGGGTGCGCCGCGCGAATAACGGCGGCTCACTTCGGGGGCTTGATCACGCCGGTGGCACTGATGCGCAGGCATTGCCAGGCGATGTAGCCCACCACCAGCACTTCCACCACGCCGAACAGCGTGTGGACCGAGAACGCCATGGGGCGCTCGTCCCACAGGTAGCTGTGCGATCCGGTGCGGAATCCGCTGACACGCAGGCGTCCGGTGAACAGCGCAGTTCCCACGGCCAGTGCCTGGGACAGCTCCAGTACCGCCAGGAACAGCCCAAACAGCGCGACCACCGCACGGGCAAGGAGGCCGATCCTGTCGTTGGGGTCGGACGCATTCGGCGCATTGGGGGTGGACGCTTTCCGCACCACGCGCGGTGGCGGGGCATGCACCGCGTTGAATGCCTCTGCGCGCCGTCGCCAGGCCGGTAGTGGGGCCACCGGGCGGGCGTCTGCACCGGCAGCATCCCGTTCAACGCGGGTGACTGCCACCTGCAGGTAGCCGGCAACTTCGCCAAGCCACCGCTCTGTCGACGGTCGGCCCGGCAGAAGCGCGAAGTTGCCGGGGCTGAGGCAGTGTTCGCGTCCGTCGGGCAGGATCATCCAGAGCGTACCGATGGCTGGCCGGGCATCCTTGCGGACGCGCAACTCCAACGCGGTGGGTCGGCCAAGTGCGAACTGCTCGACCTGCTCACGCAGGCCCAGCAGCATCCGGCGGCGGCGTTCAACCACGTCGTTGCGCCGGGACACGGTGAGGATCTCCCGCGGCGCTAACGACCAAAGCGCCAGCAGGCTCATCGCGGGCGGCAACAGCATCGCCAACCCTGCCAGCAGCGTATTCACCAGTGAGCCGGCCTTCATTCCCGCCATCAGCGCCGCCGCGGGGATGCCGAAGCCGATAGCCAGGAACAGCAGCACCATGCCACCGAGCACATGGTTGTGTGAGCGAATGCGTAGATCGCCGTCCGGCGTGTGTTCGTAGCGATGCCCGATCAGCATGCGACCTCCTTGTCTGCCGGGCACGGTAACGCGCGCAGCGCGCGGTCGGCAAGCGCGGTTGGGGCATGCCCCGGTCGGTACCTACGGGTTTGCCACCGCCGTGCCATCGCCATCCACCGCGCGCCGGCCCAGCGCCGGGTCATCGGTGAAGAAGGCATCGATACCGGTGGCCAGATAGGCGCGCATCTCAGCCACGGAGCCATCGGCGTTGCGCGCGTTCGGTTCGCCCTTGCGGAACTCGGCGGCCTGGAACGGGTTCTCCGGGCGGAACGTGTACGGGACCACCATCAGCCCTGCCGCATGTGCATCGCGCACCAGCGACGTAGGCGTGCCGAGCGTGCCGGCGGCGTCCAGCGGAATGATCAGACGCAGGCTCGGGCCGATGCCGTCGGCATAGGCGGCCACCTGCTCCAGCCCGGCCGGGGTGATGATGTCGGCATAGCGCTGGCTGCCCTTGGCGGCCAGCACGTCGCCGGGCTGCTGCTTCGGGTCGCCGATCAACTGCAGCAGGCGGATGTTGGAATCGGGTGCCAGCTTGCTGCGCAGGTAACGCAGGTTGCCCACCTCGAACGACTGGATCGTCACCGGTGCCACGCGGGTATAGGCGTTGCCCTGCAGCGTGGCCAGCACCTTGTCTTCCATCGGCAGGCCGATGCCCTTGAAGTAGGTGCCGTGCTTGATCTCCGGCACCAGCCCGATGCCGCGGTTGGCGCGGCCGGCCTGCTGGACCAGGAAGGCGATGATCTCGTCCAGGGTGGCGATGCGGAACTGGCCGTCGAAGGCGGTGCTGCGCAGCTGCGGAAGGCGCTCGCGGGCGTACAGCGTCTTCAGCTCGGCCAGGGTGAAGTCTTCGGTGAACCAACCCTCCACGCGTTCGCCGTCGATGCTCTTGACCGTCTTGCGGCTGGCAAACTCCGGGTGCGCGGCCACGTCGGTGGTGCCGCCGATCTCATTCTCGTGGCGGGACACCAGCACGCCGTCCTTGGTCATCACCAGGTCCGGTTCGATGTAGTCGGCGCCGTCGGCGATGGCCTGGGCATAGGCGGCCAGGGTGTGCTCGGGCAGCAGCGCACTGGCGCCGCGATGGCCGTACACCGCTGCCTTGCGCGGCGCGGGAGGGGAAGATTCAGCGCTCATGGCCACCGATGGTGCCACGGTCAGCGACAACAGCAAGGCACAACCCCACGACAACTTCGACACTGCAAACCCCTGTTTGATGCGGCCCGCGCCAACGCGGCCGGGCGTGGATGGACCGGCGCATTGTGGTGGTGCGGTGTGACAGGGGGAAGAAACGGCACGCGGAAGGGCCGATGGACGTGGCAGAACCGGCTTCAGGAATCCTCGCCGGGCTGCCCTGATGCGCTACCAACCGCTTCCACCGCCTTTATCACCTTGTCGAAATCACTTTCGAACAATCGCGGGCTGATGGCATCGAGGTTGTAGTGGTCCACGCCTCGGGACACCGTGCGGCTGCCTTCCTGCTGAACTATCCGGAATTTCCGGAGGGTTGCCGCTGGGGTCAGCTCTTCGCTGTCAAAGATATTCTTCAGATGTTCATTGACCGTCCGCACGTCCACGCCGAACAACGCAGCCATCCGCTTCTGCGACAGCCAGATCGAATCGTCCTCGTAACGGGCCTCGATGCTCTGATCGCCCGTCTGGCTGGTGAAGATCAGGAACTCGACAGTGCTGTTGCGGATCAATGTTGTCGTGCCCATCACCGGATCCTCGAAGGGGCTGTCACGCGGACTGGGGCGTACTCCGTGGAGTCTGGTCGGTTTAATGCCGGGAAGGTGTGTCTGATGACGCACTTTCGGCGCTGACGATGATAGCCCCTACTTCCCAATGCAGAAGCTGGAGAAGATCCGCCCCAGCAGATCGTCGGCGCTCATCCGCCCGGTGATCTCGCCCAGTGCCTCATGCGCCAGGCGCAGTTCCTCGGCGGCCAGCTCCAGGTGTTCGTGGACCAGCTCGGCTTCGGCGCGCTCGGCGTGGCCGATGGCCAGCACGATGGCTTCAACATGGCGGGCGCGCGCGGAGAACTCGCCGTCCACGCTGTCGCCGGCGCTGCCGCTGGCCAGTTCGCGCAGGCGGGCGTGCAGGCGGTCCAGGCCCTGGCCGGTGGCGGCGGAGACGTGGACGACGTTCGCATCACTATCGGCGGGAAGGTGCTCCAGCAGGTCGCTCTTGTTGTGGATCCACAGCTGCTGCGGCACGCCGGCCAGGGCGTCGGCCACCGCGGCATGCCCGGCCTGCGGGTCGCGGGCGTCGAGCACGATGATGGCCAGGTCGGTGCGCTGCATCTCCACGTGTGCGCGGCGCATGCCTTCGCGCTCGATCGCGTCGCCGCCGTCGCGCAGGCCGGCGGTGTCGACCAGGGTCAGTTCGAGGCCATCGATGCGGATGGTTTCACGCAGGGTGTCGCGGGTGGTGCCGGCGATGTCGGTGACGATGGCGCGCTCGCTGCCGGCCAATGCGTTGAGCAGCGAGCTCTTGCCGGCGTTCGGCGGGCCCACCAGCACCGCATGCAGGCCATCGCGCAGCTTGCGGCCGCGCTCGGCATCGTCGCGCAGCTGCCCCAGCGCGCGCAGCGCCTGGCCCAATCCGGCCCGCACCTGTTCGCCGCCCAGCGTGTCCAGCGGCTCGTCGGCGAAGTCGATCGCCGCTTCAACATGGATGCGGAGCAGAACAAGCTGTTCTGCCACCTCGTCCACGCGGCGCGAGAACACCCCGTCCAGCGACCGCCGCGCAGCGCGCGCTGCGCGGGTATCGCTGGCCGCGATCAGGTCGGCGATGGCTTCGGCCTGGGCCAGGTCGAGCTTGCCGTTGAGGAAGGCGCGCTCGCTGAATTCACCCGGCCGGGCCTGCCGCGCGCCCAGCGCGATGCAGCGCGCGACCAGCTGCTGCAACACCACCGGGCTGCCATGGCCCTGCAGTTCCACCACGTCTTCGCCGGTGAAGCTGTGGGGGGCCGGGAACCACAGCGCGATGCCATCGTCGATCACCTCGCCCTGCGCATCGCGGAAGCGGGCGTAATGGGCCTGTCGCGGCTGCATCGTGCGCACGCCGATGGCATCGGCGATGCCGCGCGCACGCGGGCCGCTCAGGCGCAGCATGCCGACGCCGCCGGCACCGGGCGCGGTGGCGATGGCAACGACGGTGTCGATGTTGGACGGGGTGGTCATCGCTCAGAGCTTCTCCAGCTGGGCACGGGCCTGGGCCGCGGCGCTGCCCTGCGGTTGCAGGGCCAGATAGGTGCTGTAGGCCTGCTTGGCCTTGGCCTTGTCGCCGGCATGGAAGTAGGCGTCGCCCAGGTTGAAGTGGGCCACCGCCCGCGAGGGATCGATCTTCAAGGTGTTTTCCAGCCAGCGTGCCGCTTCGGCATAACGCTGCTGCCGGTAGTACACGAAGCCCAGGTTGTTGGCGGCCTGGGCGAAGTCCGGACGCAGCTTCAGCGCTTCGGTGAACTGGGCCACTGCCTCGTCGTAGCGCTTCTCGCGGTACAACTGCAGGCCGCGGTCGTTGGCCTGCTGCGCGCGCTGGCGGTCGGACGTCGGCGCAGCCGCCGGCACCACCAGCGTGCTCTTGCCGCCCTGCAGGTCGGCCACGGTCACCGGCGCTTCGTCCTTGCCCTTGGCGTCCTGCGCCGCGTCGACCTTGTTGTTCAACGCGATGGCGTCGGCCGACAACTGGCGGGTATCGGCGGTGAGGTATTCCTGGCTGTCGGGCACCTGGAACACGAACTCGCCGCCCTGCGACCCCGGCAGGCTGCCAAAGGCGGGCGTCTGCTGCGACACCGCCGACACGGCCGGGGCCACGTACGCGGCCAGCTCGGTACCAGTAATCAGTCCGTCGCCGTTGAGGTCGCCCTTGCCGGCCAGGGCCTGTAGCAACACCCAGGTGAACACCGAATGGCCGTTCGGGCCGGCATCGGCCACCTGCTGGTCGGCGCCACCGGCGGTGAGCATCTGGCGCGCGCTGCGGCGTGCGTTCTCGCGCAGGAACGCCGACGACGAGGGCCCGCCGCGGGTCAGGCCGAGGCCGCTGTAGCAGGCGTCCATCACGAACATCACGTGCTTGGCCTGCATGCTCTCGGCGATGTTCTGGATGTCGGTCATCGCGATGGCATCGGTGGCGAACTCATCCGGGTTGGAATCCACCGGGATGATGTAGCCCAGGTCGCGGCCCGAGGCCAGGCGGCGGGTGGCGCCATGGCCGGCGAAGAACACGAACACCCGGTCATCGCGCCCGGTACGGTCATCGGCCAGGCGATCATGGAAGGCGGCCAGGATGTTGTTGCGGGTGGCCTGCTGGTTCTTCAGCACGATCACCTGCGACGACGGGAAGCCGAACTGCCCGGTCAGGGTGTCAGCGATGGCCTGTGCATCGTGGCTGGCGTACTCCAGCTTCGGCCACTTGGCGTAGTCATCGATGCCGATCACGATCGCCCAGGACTTCTGGTAGCCGGTGGTGACCGTAGGCGCGCTGTCGGCTCCCTTGCGCGGGCGGGCCACGCTGAAGTCGCGGCCATTCCAGCCGGCGAACTGGTAGCCATCGGCAATCAGCCGGTCCAGGATCTGCGGCAGCGCCTTGACCGCGCGGTCATGGATGTCGTGGAACAGGATGATGCCGCGCTGTTCCTTCTGCACCTGGTCGACCACGCGCTGCACGATCGACTCGGGCACCGGGTCGGCCCAGTCCATCGAGTCGATGTTCCACATGATCGACTTCAGCCCGGCCTCGTTGAGCAGCTGCAGGCCTTCAGCGTTGCGCGCGCCATACGGGAAGCGGAACAGCGGCGCGCGCTTGTCATCCACGTCCTTGAGCAGCGTGTCGGTGGACAGCACCTGCTCGCGCAGCGCATCGCCGGTGGTACGCGACAGCTGCGCGTGGGTCAGGCTGTGGTTGCCCACCGCGTAACCCTGTTCCATCAGGTTGCGGCTGATGCCGGCCAGCGGGCCCAGCTTGACCTTGCCATCGGCCTGCACTTCACCGAGGTTGCGGCCCACTTCGAAGAACACACCAGGCACGTCGTAGCGCTGCAGGATGGCCACCACTTCGTCGGTATAGGCCTTGTGCGGGCCATCGTCGAAGGTGAGCACCACGGTCTTGGGCGGCAGGTCGCGGCCGAAGATCTCGCGGTCGCTGTCCTTCATCGACATCGGGTACGGTTCGATCACGCCGTAGTCGCGCAGGATGTCGGCGCGGCGGTACTGCGCGTGCAGGTGGGTGATGTAGTCGTCCCACTTCTCGCGCTTGAGCGCGATTGCCCGGGTGCGGTCGAAGCGGCTGAAGATGCGGGTGATTTCCTGGTTGTAGGTGCGCTCGATCTCATCCAGCGCCTCCAGGTCTTCCCCGATCCGCTGGTGCAGCTTCACCGCCGGCAGCGAGGAATCCTTGCCGACGCGCTCGTGCAGGTCGCGCAGCACTTCGCGGAAGGCCAGGCGGTCGGCATCGAACAGGTCCGGCGCCGATTCGATGTAGTCCAGCACCGTGCCCAGGGAGGCGAAGCGTTGCGGACTCGGGCTGCGCAGCAGCGTGTCGAACTGGGCGGCGATGGCGGCGCGCTGCGCCAGGCCGTCGTGGAACAGCTGCTGGCCGATGCGGCTGGAGGTGGCGCGATCGGCCGGCGACTGCTGCGCCTCGTCGGCCAGCAGCACGATGATGCGGCGGTGGCCGTCGAGCTGCTTCTGCAAGGCCGCCAACAGCGGCGCGGCCGCCGGATCCGCGGCGGCGGCGGCCGCCTGCGCGCGGGGCGTGGCCGGCGTCTGGGAGTCGGTCGCGTCCTGCCGGCCACAACCGGCCATCGCCAGGGTCAGCAGCAGCACGGGCACGGGCAGACGGAACAGCGACGACGCAGGGGGCATGGGGGGACTCGGGGAAACGCGGCAACGGTGGCGGGGATTGTATCGCCGCCAAAGAAAAACCCGCCGGATGGCGGGTTTTTCAGGGGCAACCAACCAGGGGTCGGTTTTATTTCTTCTTGATCGGCGCGGTGGTGGCCGGCACCGGGTCGCTGCCGTGGCGCTTGGTCATCCACCACTGCTGCAGCAGGCCCAGGCCACCGTTGACCACCCAGTACAGCACCAGGCCGGACGGCATGAAGGCCATCATGACGCCGAACACCAGCGGCATCATCTGCATCATCTTGGCCTGCATCGGGTCCATGCCCGGCGCCGGGGTCAGCTTCTGCGTGGCCCACATCACCGCCACGTTGATCACCGGCAGGATGAAGTACGGGTCGCGTGCGGTCAGATCCTGGATCCAGCCCAGCCACGGCGCCTGGCGCAGTTCCACCGATTCCACCAGCACCCAGTACAGGGCGAAGAAGATCGGCATCTGGATCAGGATCGGCAGGCAGCCGCCCATCGGGTTGATCTTTTCCTTCTTGTACAGCTCCATCATCGCGGTCTGGAACTTCTGGCGGTCATCGCCATAGCGTTCCTTGAGCTGCGCGATGCGCGGCTGGAAGCGACGCATCTTGGCGCCGCTCTTGTACTGCACCGCCGACAGCGGATACAGCACCAGCTTCAGCAGCACCACCAGGCCGACGATGGCCCAGCCCCAGTTGTTGACCACCTTGTGGACCTGGTTCAACACCCAGAACAGGCCCTGGCCGATGATGGCCATCAGCGAGAAGCGGCTGTAGTCGACCACGCGGTCCAGGCCCTTCACGTCTTCCTTGGCGAGCAGGTTGACCAGCTTCGGGCCCACCCACAGGCGTGCCTCGGTGCTGGCCTGCTGGCCGGCAGCCACGGTGAAGGCCGGGCCGGTGGCCTGGATCTGGTCGCGACCGTCATGCTGGGACAGCACGTAGTTGGCGGCCTGGTCCGGCTGCGGGATCCACGCGGTGAAGAAATGGTGCTGCAGCATCGCCAGCCAGCCGCCGGTGATGGTGCGGTTGAGGTTGCCGTCGTCCAGGTAATCCTTGAACGCGCGACGCTCATAGCCGTCCTGCGGGCTGAACCAGGTCGCGCCGTTGAAGCTGAACGAGTCCGGGTTGGTCATGCTGCGCGACAGGATGGTCGGGGTGCGGTCCAGGGTGCGGTACACGTAGCCGTTCCACGGCGCGGTGCTGCCGTTGACCACTTCGTCCTTCACCTTGATCGCGTACTCGTTGCGGCCCAGGGTGTAGGTACGGCGAATGGTCACGCCGTTGGGACCGTTCCACACGAACGGGATCTGCAGTTCCTTCTGGTCCTTGCCCAGCACGAAGTCGCGGCTGTCGCCGACCAGCTTGAAGCCATTGGCTTCGGGCACCGGCATGCTCTTGTCCTGACTGGTCCAGCCGCTCACCGCGCGATACGGGTGCGTGCTCTCTTCGGTCAGCAGGCGCACCGGCGGGCTGCCGTCGGCCTTGGTCTGCGGGAACTGCAGCAGCTCGGCGTCCAGCACCGTGCCACCGTCCAACACCAGGCGCAGGACGTCGGTGGTGACGGTCACGCGGGCGGCGCCGGCCTGGGCCTGGGCGGCCGGCTGGTTGGCCGGTGCGCTGCCCGGGGCCTGTGGCACCGTCGCGCCCGGGACCGACCCGGCGGCACCCGGCACGGTCGCCTGGGTCTGGGCAGCCACTGTCGGGGTGGCCGGCGCGGCCTTGTCGCGGCCCCACTCCATCCACAGCAACACGGCCACCATCAGCCAGGCAAAAATCAGGAAAACGCGGGTCTGGTTCATCAGCGGGCAGGCTCGACGGGGCCGGCAGGTGAGGCCGGCTCGGACTGGGAAAGGGGTGCAACGCCCAGGGGCGGCGGCATTGTGCCGTCCGCGCCCGGCATGGGCAATGCGCCAAGGCGGCGCAGCAGGCGTTCAAAGGCCTGACGGATGTCTGCATTGCTGGCGGTACGGGCGGCGCTACGGGCAACGACGACAAAATCGCCGGCACTCATCCACGGCCGTAGGTGGCGTGTGGCATCGCGCAGCACACGCTTCACTCGGTTGCGACCCACGGCTCGGGGATCGACTTTGCGCGACACGGCGAGACCCAACCTGGCTGGCGTATCGCTCTTCAGCCAGTGCAGGGTCATCAGCGGATCGGACACACGGCGGGCGCCGTTGAAGACCGTTGTATATTCGGCACGCGTACGAACCCGCGCAGAGCGAGGAAATCGCTTGCGCGGGTCGGAACTGCTCACAGTCAGGATTGCGTCTGCCGCGGGAAGCGGCATTGCAATCAAGCGCTCAGGACTTTACGGCCCTTGGCGCGGCGACGCGACAGGATCTTGCGGCCGTCAGCGGTCTTCATACGGGCACGGAAGCCATGGTCGCGCTTACGCTTGAGGTTGCTGGGTTGGAAAGTGCGCTTGGTGGCCATGCGGGCCTCTATATGAAGGGGACGGAAAGAACCGGAAATTCTATAGACCTGACCAAGGTGCCGTCAAGTGTCTGGCACTACGGGATTTCATCCGGCTGTGCAATAGCTGTGGATCATTTTGTGAATAACTTTGGGACAACCATTCCCGGCCCCCCTCGTCGGTGGTAGTCTGCGCCATCCATTCTTCCCTCCTTCCGGCCTGCGGTGCGGCGGTTTCCTACGCCTGTACGCTGGCCCCAGACGATTATTGCCGATGGATGCCTGGTCCCGTTGTCTCGAACGCCTCGAAGCGGAGTTCCCGCCCGAGGATGTTCACACCTGGTTGAAGCCACTGCAGGCCGATCTGCGCGTGGACAGCCTGGTGCTTTATGCGCCAAACGCCTTCATTGTCGACCAGGTGCGCGAGCTGTACCTGCCGCGCATCAAGGAACTGCTGGCGCACTTCGCCGGTTTCGGCGACGTTTTTCTTGAAATCGGCTCGCGTCCGCGGGCCGTGGAGGCGCAGGTTGCGCCGAATCCGGGCTTCAGCGCCCCGGCCGTGGCGGCCGAACCGCTGGTGCCGTTCGCCGGCAACCTGGATTCGCACTACACCTTCGCCAACTTCGTGGAAGGCCGCAGCAACCAGCTGGGCCTGGCCGCGGCGTTCCAGGCGGCGCAGAAACCGGGTGACCGGGCGCACAACCCGCTGCTGCTGTACGGCGGCACCGGCCTGGGCAAGACCCACCTGATGTTCGCGGCCGGCAATGCGATGCGCCAGGCCAACCCGGCTGCCAAGGTCCTGTACCTGCGCTCGGAACAGTTCTTCAGCGCGATGATCCGGGCGTTGCAGGAAAAAACCATGGATCAGTTCAAGCGCCAGTTCCAGCAGGTGGACGCGCTGCTGATCGATGACATCCAGTTCTTCGCCGGCAAGGACCGTACCCAGGAAGAGTTCTTCCATACGTTCAATGCCCTGTTCGACGGCAAGCAGCAGATCATCCTGACCTGCGACCGGTACCCGCGCGAAGTCGAGGGCCTGGAAGCACGGCTCAAGTCGCGCCTGGCCTGGGGCCTGTCGGTGGCCATCGAACCGCCGGACTTCGAGACCCGCGCCGCGATCGTGCTGGCCAAGGCACGTGAGCGTGGCACCGAGATTCCCGACGATGTGGCGTTTCTGATTGCCAAGAAGATGCGCTCCAATGTCCGCGACCTCGAGGGTGCGCTGAATACCCTGGCCGCACGCGCCAACTTCACCGGCCGTGCGATCACCACTGATTTTGCGCAGGAAACCCTGCGCGACCTGCTGCGCGCCCAGCAGCAGGCGATCAGCATTCCCAACATCCAGAAAACCGTGGCCGACTACTACGGGCTGCAGATCAAGGATCTGCTGTCCAAGCGTCGGACCCGGTCGCTGGCCCGTCCGCGCCAGGTAGCCATGGCGCTGACCAAGGAACTCACCGAGCACAGCCTGCCGGAAATCGGCGATGCCTTTGCCGGCCGGGACCACACCACGGTGCTGCATGCCTGCCGTCAGATCCGGACGTTGATGGAAGCCGACGGCAAGTTGCGGGAAGACTGGGACAAGCTGATCCGGAAGTTGAGCGAATGATGCATGCACGCCGCACAGGCGTCATCGCATAAAACGGTGCAGAATCCGCTAGCAAGCAGGGGACAGGGTGTGGATAAGAAATCGGGTAAATTTCCCGGGTGATTTATCCACAGCTTCACCCTCCCCCCGAGGGTTAGTAGTGCAGAGGGTTTCAGGCTCTGAAACTTCTTTGTTTACAAAGACTTAGCTGTGTTTTCCAGCGATTCTGTTCCTACCATCACCACCAAGCTTTTGATTTATTCCATATTTTTTTAAAGCATAGGGGCACGGAACCACATGCGTTTCACACTGCAGCGCGAAGCCTTTCTCAAGCCGTTGGCACAAGTCGTCAACGTGGTCGAACGCCGCCAGACCTTGCCGGTTCTGGCAAATTTCCTGGTCCAGGTGCAGAACGGGCAGCTGTCGCTGACCGGTACGGACCTGGAAGTGGAAATGGTGTCGCGGATCGCGGTGGAAGATGCCCAGGACGGCGAGACCACCATCCCCGCCCGCAAGTTGTTCGAGATCATCCGCGCCCTGCCCGATGGCAGCCGGATCACCGTCTCGCAGACCGGTGACAAGATCACCGTGCAGGCCGGCCGCAGCCGTTTCACCCTGGCAACCCTGCCGGCCAACGACTTCCCGTCTGTGGACGAAGTCGAAGCCACCGAGCGTGTGGCCATCGGCGAAGCCACCCTGAAGGAACTGATCGAGCGCACTGCGTTCGCGATGGCCCAGCAGGACGTGCGCTACTACCTCAACGGCCTGCTGTTCGATCTGCGCGGCGATGCCCTGCGGACCGTCGCCACCGACGGACACCGCCTGGCGCTGTGCGAAACCGAGCTGGAAAAAGCCAGCGGCGCCAAGCGTCAGATCATCGTGCCGCGCAAGGGCGTGACCGAACTGCAGCGTCTGCTGGAAAGCGGCGATCGCGAGATCGAGCTGGAAGTCGGTCGCAGCCACGTGCGGGTCAAGCGCGACGATGTGACCTTCACCTCGAAGCTCATCGATGGCCGCTTCCCGGATTACGAGGCAGTGATCCCGATCGGTGCCGACCGTGAAGTGAAGGTCGACCGCGAAGCACTTCGGGCCTCGCTGCAGCGCGCCGCGATCCTGTCCAACGAGAAGTACCGAGGCATCCGCGTGGAAGTCTCGCCGGGCAACCTGAAGATCAGTGCGCACAACCCGGAGCAGGAAGAAGCCCAGGAAGAGATCGAAGCCGACACCACGGTCAGCGATCTGGCCATCGGCTTCAACGTGAACTACCTGCTGGACGCGTTGTCGGCACTGCGCGATGAGCACGTCGTCATCCAGCTGCGTGATTCGAACTCCTCTGCCCTGGTCCGTGAGGCCAGCAGCGAGAAGTCGCGTCATGTGGTGATGCCGCTGCGTCTCTGACCTGACGCATGGTTCCACGTGGAACCGACGTGTTGAAGAAGCCCGGCCACGTGCCGGGCTTTTTTTGTTCCACGTGGAGCATTGCGGTTTTCAAGGTAACGCGCAGCGGTTTCGATCCTGGTGGATGGCTGCCGTCAAAAGCGTGGATCAACGACTCGCGACAGTGGGGGTCGCATCAAGTTTCGACGTCGGTAGATCCGACGCATTGCGCAGAGGTTTCCCCTGCTCCCAAGCCTTACTTTCGCGTTCCATGCCGACGGCTCGTTTGCCTGTCCGGATCACTGCTCTATGCTTTAAAAACTGTATATAAATCTAAAGCTAGGTGGTGGTGGTAGGGCCAGATTTGGTTGAAAAGTACCTTATCTTATTGAAATTCAAGGGAATGTTAGGCCTGAAACCCCCTACATAAGGCCCCCTGAGGCTGGGGGTGATCCTGTGGATATCTTTCAAGGCGGGTTTTGGGCCTGTTTTTATCCACAGCTCGTACATGAGTTGTGCATAAGTCATACAGAGACTCTGTGGACAGCGAAATTCAGCCGTGCCGTATTTGGCCAAATCTGAATAGGCATGCCGGGTCCAGTGCAGCAGATTTCAAAGAATTCACCCGTAGCGGGAATCGAACCCCGCGAAGGGTCAGGCGAAAGCCCATCAATTTTCTTGAAATCTGCAGGCCTGCCGCCCTGCCCGGCCGCCAGATTTCAAGAAATTCACGGTGCTGCGTGGCCATGTGGCGGGCGGCTCCGTGCCCTGCGCTGGTGGATCGACGTGGATCGGGGGGAGCAGGAAGCGCGTTCACCCCGCGGCCCACGTGAAACACACCCGATGCAGTAAGCTGATCGATTGCCCCTACCCGACTGCCGCCCTGTGCGGCCGTGATCGACTGCATGCACATCCGCCGCTTGTCCCTGCACCAGGTTCGCCGCTTTGACCACGTGGAACTGGCCCCCGAGCCGGGCATCAACCTGATTACCGGTGACAACGGCGCCGGCAAGACCAGCGTGCTGGAGGCCCTGCATGTGATGGCGTATGGGCGCAGCTTCCGCGGACGGGTGCGCGACGGCCTGGTGCGCGAAGGACAGGACGCGCTGGAAGTCTTCGTGGAGTGGGACGAATGCCGCGAAGGCGCGCCAAGTTCCACGCGGCGCAAGGCCGGGCTGCGTCACAGCGGGCAGGAATGGAAGGGTCGGCTCGATGGCGAAGACGTTGCGCAGCTGGGAAACCTTTGCGCTGCGCTGGCCGTGGTGACCTTCGAGCCCGGCAGCCACGCCCTCGTCAGCGGCGGTGGCGAACCGCGCCGTCGCTTCCTCGATTGGGGTTTGTTCCACGTGGAACCAGACTTTCTTGCATTGTGGCGGCGCTACTCGCGGGCATTGAAGCAGCGCAATGCCCTGCTGAAGCAAGGGGGCAACGCTCATGCGCTGGACGCCTGGGACCACGAGCTGGCCGAAGCTGGCGAACCGCTCACCACGCGGCGCCAGCACTACCTCGAGCGGCTGCAGGACCGGGCCACCGCGTTGGCCCAGGTGCTGGCACCGAACCTGGGCATACAGTCGATGACGCTGAGCCCGGGCTGGCGCAAGCAGGAGGTGTCCCTGTCCGATGCCCTGTTGCTCGCCCGGGAACGCGACCGCATGGCCGGCTACACCTCCGTCGGCCCGCACCGGGCGGACTGGAGCGTGGGCTTCGCCAGCATTCCAGGCCGCGACGCCTTGTCCCGCGGCCAGGCCAAGCTCACCGCATTGACCTGCCTGTTGGCCCAGGCCGAGGACTACGCCGAGCAGCGCGGCGAATGGCCGGTGATCGCGCTCGACGACTTGTCCTCCGAACTGGATCGCAACCACCAGGCCCGGGTTCTGGACCGGTTGAAGTCCGGGCCCGCGCAGATATTCATCACCGCCACCGAGACGCCGGCGGCGCTGCACGACGCAACCGATATCACCCGGTTCCACGTGGAACATGGGCAGGTCCAGCCTGTGCCATAGTGGTCGGGAGGGCGCATGCGCCCGGCTGGTATAATTGCTGTTGCAACCCCTTACCCACGGTGCCCCGCGTCAAGCGGCGGCCCGACCTGCGGAGCCTACGGCAAGCGCAATGACTGAAGAACAGAACACCCCGGCAAACAGCGGCAACTACGACGCCAACAGCATCACCGCCCTGGAAGGGCTGGAAGCTGTCCGCAAGCGTCCTGGTATGTACATCGGCGACGTCCATGACGGCACCGGTCTGCACCACATGGTGTTCGAGGTCGTCGATAACTCCATCGATGAAGCCTTGGCCGGCCACGCCGACCACGTGTCTGTGATGATTCACGCCGATGGCTCGGTTTCCGTCTCCGACAACGGTCGCGGTATCCCGACCGGCAAGCACGAGCAGATGAGCAAGAAGCTCGACCGCGACGTGTCTGCTGCCGAAGTGGTCATGACCGTGCTGCACGCAGGCGGCAAGTTCGATGACAACAGCTACAAGGTGTCCGGCGGTCTGCACGGCGTCGGCGTCAGCGTGGTCAACGCGCTGTCGCAGAAGCTGGTCCTGGACATCTACCAGGGCGGCTTCCACTACCAGCAGGAATACGCCGACGGTGCGGCATTGCACCCGTTGAAGCAGGTGGCCGCCAGCACCAAGCGCGGCACCACCCTGCGCTTCTGGCCGTCGTTGAAGGCGTTCCACGACAACGTGGAATTCCACTACGACATCCTGGCCCGTCGCCTGCGTGAGCTGTCCTTCCTCAATTCCGGCGTCAAGATCGTGCTGGCGGACGAGCGCGGCGATGGCCGCCGCGACGACTTCCATTACGAAGGCGGCATCCGCAGCTTCGTGGAGCATCTGGCGCAGTTGAAGACGCCGCTGCACCCGAATGTGATCTCGGTAACCGGCGAGTCCAACGGCATCACCGTGGACGTGGCGCTGCAGTGGACCGATTCCTACCAGGAAACGATGTACTGCTTCACCAACAACATTCCGCAGAAGGACGGTGGTACCCACCTCGCCGGCTTCCGCGGTGCGCTGACCCGCGTGCTCAACAACTACATCGAGCAGAACGGCATCGCCAAGCAGGCCAAGATCAACCTGACCGGCGATGACATGCGCGAAGGCATGATCGCCGTGCTGTCGGTCAAGGTGCCGGACCCGAGCTTCTCCAGCCAGACCAAGGAAAAGCTGGTCAGCTCGGACGTGCGCCCGGCCGTGGAAAGTGCCTTCGGCCAGCGCCTGGAAGAATTCCTGCAGGAAAACCCGAACGAAGCCAAGGCGATTGCCGGCAAGATCGTTGACGCTGCGCGTGCCCGTGAAGCGGCGCGCAAGGCGCGCGATCTGACCCGCCGCAAGGGCGCGCTGGATATCGCAGGCCTGCCCGGCAAGCTGGCCGACTGCCAGGAAAAAGATCCGGCGCTGTCCGAACTGTTCATCGTCGAGGGTGACTCGGCAGGTGGCTCGGCCAAGCAGGGACGCAACCGCAAGAACCAGGCGGTACTGCCGCTGCGCGGCAAGATCCTCAACGTGGAACGTGCCCGCTTCGATCGCATGCTGGCCTCGGACCAGGTCGGTACGCTGATCACCGCGCTGGGCACCGGCATCGGTCGGGACGAGTACAACCCGGACAAGCTGCGCTACCACCGCATCATCATCATGACCGACGCCGACGTCGACGGCGCGCACATCCGTACGCTGCTGTTGACCTTCTTCTACCGGCAGATGCCGGAGCTGATCGAGCGCGGCCACATCTACATCGGCCTGCCGCCGCTGTACAAAATCAAGCAGGGCAAGCAGGAGCTGTACCTGAAGGACGACCCGGCGCTGGATGCCTACCTGGCCAGCAGCGCGGTGGAAAACGCGTCGCTGATTCCGGCCGATGGCGAACCGGGCATCGAAGGTGTGGCCCTGGAAAAACTGCTGCTGTCCTACGCCTCGGCGCAGGAAGCGATCAGCCGCAACGCCCACCGGTACGACCGCCAGGTGCTTGAAGCCCTGATCGATTTCACCCCGATGGACCTGGAACACCTGCGCAAGGCCGGTGCCGATGAGGGCCTGGGTGCGCTGGCGACGCGTCTCAACCGCAGCAGCCTGGGCTCGCCCCGTTTCAGCCTGGAGCTGCAGGAACCCACCGAGGAGCGTCCGGCCGCGCTGCTGGTCACGCGCCGCCATATGGGCGAAGCGTTGATCCAGGTGCTGCCGTTGTCGGCCTTCGAAACCGGTGAACTGCGTGCCCTGCACCAGTCCTCGCTGCTGCTGCACGGCCTGGTCCGCGCCGGTGCGAAGATCAGCCGTGGCGCCAAGTCGGCCGAGATCGAGAGCTTCGCGCAGGCACGCGAGTGGCTGCTCGAGGAAGGCAAGAAGGGCCGCCAGATCCAGCGCTTCAAGGGCCTGGGCGAAATGAACCCGGAACAGCTGTGGGACACCACGGTCAACCCGGACACCCGCCGCCTGCTGCAGGTGCGGATCGAAGACGCCGTTGCGGCCGACCAGATCTTCAGCACCTTGATGGGCGATGTGGTGGAGCCACGTCGTGACTTCATCGAAGACAACGCGTTGAAGGTCGCCAACCTGGATATCTGACACAATCGGGACACGGTCGGCCGCCTGCGCACTGCAGGCGGGCCGGCCAACGTCTTCTGCTGCCAGGAATCCGATGTCTGCTACCGCACCGGCGTCCACCGCCACGCCCCCGTTGCCCCCTGCCTCGCCGTCGGCCTCCGGCGGCAAGCGCGGTTCCCCCGTTGCCGGCTTCTTCATCGACCTGGGCATTGCTGTCGTCGCGCTGTTCGGGCTCAGCCTGATCAGTGGACTGGCCTGGGGCCTGTATCGCGGTGCCGTGGTGGGTGCACAGGCAGCACGCGATGGCACTCCCCTCGACACCGGCGCGCTGTCCCAGCAACTGGGCCAGCCCGGCGCCCTGGCGCAGATCCTGATGGCGTTGATCGCCACCGGCGGTGCCGCACTTCTGCTGTATTTCCTGCGACGTCGTGCCGACGCCGCCGAACGGCATGCCTCGATGCAGGCCGCACGCCGTCCCTCGACCTGGGGCTGGACCCTGCTGGTGGCCACCGGCGTGGTGATCGGCAGCAACCTGATCGCCTATCTGGCCAAGCAGGCCGGCATTGAACCGGTTCCCACCAACCTGGCCTTGATGGAACAGGCGCTCAGCCGTTTCCCGTGGTTCCTGGCCGTGTTCGCCATCGTGCTCGCCCCCGCCTACGAAGAACTGCTGTTCCGCCGCGTGCTGTTCGGGCGCTTGTGGAAGGCCGGTCGGATCTGGCTGGGCGTGCTGCTGAGCAGTCTGGCCTTCGCCCTGGTGCATGAAATTCCCGGCACCAGCGCCAACGGCCCGCTGGAGATCGCGCAGCTTTGGCTGGTGTACGGCGGCATGGGCGCGGCCTTCGCATGGCTGTACCAGCGCACCGGCACCCTGTGGGCGCCGATCGTGGCGCACGGCCTGAACAACGCCATCGCCCTGGCCGCACTGGTGTTTTTGGGCCTTCACTGATCCACCGCTTCGCTTGACGAAAATTTACGGCGCGCAGTTCCACACTGGGCACATGAACACGGGGGAGCTTCGATGAAACCAGTGCTGTTCGGGGTCGCGTTGGCGCTGCTGGTCAGCGCATGTGCCACCACCACCTCACCCACCGGCCGCCGGCAGATGGTGGGCGGTGTGTCGCAGGCCGAACTGGACCAGTTGGGCGCGCAGGCATTCAACGAGACCAAGCAGAATGAAAAGGTCAGCACCGACGGTCGGCAGAATGGCTACGTGCAGTGCGTGGTCAATGCACTGGTCGCGCAGCTGCCGCCACAGTACCGGGGCGTACGGTGGGAAACCGCGGTCTTCGTTGACGCCGAACCCAACGCCTTTGCCCTGCCCGGCGGCAAGGTGGGGGTCAATACCGGCATCCTCACCGTGGCCAAGAACCAGGACCAGCTGGCGGCTGTGATCGGCCACGAGATCGGCCATGTCATCTCGCGGCACCACGAGGAGCGCCTGACGCGCCAGATGGGCGCGCAGACCGGCCTGGCCGTGCTTGGCGCGCTGGCCGGGGCTGCCTACGGCGATGGCGCCGCCGGCACGGTCAACCAGCTGGGCGGCATGACCGCGCAAACGGCCTTCCTGCTGCCAGGGTCACGGACCCAGGAAAGCGAGGCCGACGTGGTGGGCCAGCGGCTGATGGCCGAGGCCGGCTTTGATCCGGGCCAGGCGGTCAACCTGTGGCAGAACATGATGGCCGCCAGCGGCGGGCGATCCCCGCAATGGCTGTCCACCCACCCCGATCCGGCCAACCGCATCCGCGAACTGCAGCGTGACGCGCCGGCCCTGAGTGGGGTATACCAGCAGGCCCAGGCCGCAGGACGCAGGCCGAAGTGCGGCTGATACGACCAAAAGATGCTGTATTGCAGCATCGGAAACGATTTCTCACGCCATGAGTTTCTGATACGTTTGGCGGCTCAGATTTTTCTGACAGTCCGTTTTGATGCCGCTGCGGCGGTTCGATCGAGGTGAAAGATGATTTTCAGCAATTCAAAGCACGCCGTCCTTTCCGTCCTCATCGCGACCGCCATCGGTGGCGTCATGGTCACCGATGCGTTTGCCCAGTCGCGTTCGGCTGAACGCAACAATGAGCGCCGCGGTGGCAAGAACAAGGCCACCAAGGCCGAGCCGCTGTATCCGCAGGCGACCCGCCAGGAGCCGGATGGCAAGTCCTCGGCCAAGCTTGGCAGCAAGCTGCAGAAGCTGATTGACACCTACAACGACCAGAAGTTCCCCGAGACCCGCACGCTGGCCGATGAAATCCTGGCCAACAGCGCCGCCAACGACTATGACAAGTCGCTGGCCGCGCAGCTGGCCTCGCAGGCGGCCTACCAGACCGAAGACAACGTCGCGGCCAAGAAGTACCTGCAGCAGGTGCTGCAGTTCAACGGCCTGGACAACAACGGCCACTACCAGTCGCTGCTGATGCTGGCCCAGCTCCAGCTGCAGGACGACGAAACCGCCGCCGGTCTGGCCACGCTGGACAAGTACTTCGCCGAAACCAAGTCGACCAAGCCCGAAGAGCTGGTGATCAAGGGCCAGGCCCTGTACCAGACCCAGCGCTACGCCGAGGCCATCCCGGTGCTGCAGCAGGCCATCGCCGGCGCCGCCGAGCCCAAGGACAACTGGAACCAGCTGCTGATGGCCGCCATGGCCGAAGCCGGCCAGACCGGTGAAGCGGTCAAGCAGGCCGAAGGCATCGTCGCGCGCAACCCGAACGACAAGAAAGCCCAGCTGAACCTGGCCAGCATGTACATGCAGGCCGATCAGATGGACAAGGCCGCCGCGGTGATGGACAAGCTGCGTGCAGCCGGCCAGCTCACCGAAGAGCGCGAGTACAAGCAGCTGTACTCGATCTACGCCAATACCGAGAACAAGGAAAAGGACGTCATCGCGGTCATCAACGAGGGGTTGCAGAAGGGCATCCTGAAGCCGGATTACCAGGTTTACCTGGCCCTGGCCCAGTCCTACTACTATTCCGACGAGGTGCCGAAGGCGATCGAAGCGTGGCAGAAGGCCGCTCCGCTCTCCAAGGACGGTGAAACCTACTTGAATCTGGCACGCGTTTTGCATGCCGAAGGTCGCATCCCCGAAGCCAAGCAGGCTGCCCAGCAGGCCTTGGCCAAGGGTGTGAAGAATCAGGCGGATGCCAAGAAAATCATCAACCTGAAGTAAGTAGGAATAACGCCTGAACGCCTGCCACAGTGATGCGCAGGCGCTCAGGATTGGTATAAGCTTGGAGGTTCCTGCGGTGTCATGCACCGCTGATCATGGGCTACCTGTCCCCGGGTATCCCGGCCCCACTAATGAGCTCTTGGCGCATGACGGAACAACTAGTCGTTCACAGGTACGAACAACGCGATGACACCGGCTTAAGCTGGCCGCGAATCGTGGGTATCGCTTTTGTAATCGCACTGCATCTCGCCGCCTTCATGATGCTTCTGATCCCGGCTGTGGCTCCCAAGGCCGCTGCGGAGAAAGAACGCAACATCATGGTGACCCTGGTCGACGCTCCGCCGCCGCCCCCACCGCCGCCGCCGCCGCCGCCGCCGACGGACACCCCGCCGCCGCCGGTCAAGAACCTGTCGCCGCCCAAGCCCTCGCCGGTGCCGCCACCGCCGCAGGCCCCCGTGGTCGACGTGCCGGAACCGCGCGCCAACGACATCGTCACCCCGCCGAGCCCGCCGTCGCCGCCCGCGCCGCCGAGCACGATCGAGGCAAGTGTCGATATCTCCTCGAAGAACATGAACCCCCCGCGTTACCCGCCGGCCGCATTCCGTGCAGGTATCCAGGGTGAAGTCATCCTGATCATTGATGTCGACGCCAATGGCAACGTCACCAATGTGTCGGTCGAACGGTCCAGCCGTAACCGTGACCTCGACCGCGCCGCAATGGACGCAGCTCGCAAGTGGAGCTTCCGTTCTGCGGAGTCGGGCGGGAAGAAGGTCGCAGGTCGCGTTCGCGTCCCGGTCAACTTTGCGCTGAACTGATGGTCGCCGGTGGCCCGCCGGCCACCGCTCCGTCGGTCGTTTACAGCTACACCATTCATCACCACACACAACAAAGGTAAGCGTCATGCTGCAGGAACTCTTCATCGCCGCTGCTGCCGGGGGCAACCCGTCGAATGCCCTCTCGCAGATGGGCTTCGAGCATCTGATCCACGAAATGACCACCAAGCCGGGTGATTTCGCCGTCTCCTGGGTCGTGCTGCTGACCCTGATCATCATGTCGGCCATGTCCTGGTACTGGACCGTCATCAACATCTTCCGTGCTACCCGCCTGAAGAGCGCTGCCGACAAGGTCGTGAGCCTGTTCTGGGATACCCCGAACGCCCAGGACGCCATCCGTGCGATGGAAGAGCAGCCGGCTTCCGAGCCCTTCTCGAAGATCGCTCTGGACGCTGCCCAGGCAGCTGCCCACCACCAGCGTGCCGAAGGCGGCGCAACCGGTGGCCTGGGTGAGAACCTGAGCCGTTCGGAGTTCGTCGATCGCGCCCTGCGTCAGGCCGTGACCCGCGAAAGCAACAACCTGCAGTCGGGCATGACCCTGCTGGCCACCGTCGGTGCAACCGCTCCGTTCGTCGGTCTGCTGGGTACCGTGTGGGGCATCTACGGCGCGCTGATCAAGATCGGTGCCACCGGTTCCGCCTCGATCGACGCCGTTGCAGGCCCGGTGGGTGAAGCACTGATCATGACCGCCATCGGTCTGTTCGTGGCTATCCCGGCCGTGTTCGCCTTCAACTTCTTCAGCAAGATCAACAGCGCCACGATCAGCAAGTTCGATACGTTCGCTCACGACCTGCACGACTTCTTCGCCACCGGTTCGCGCGTTCGCTAATTGCGACGCGCTTTACCTGGCGAGAACGTAGTCAACACGATCTAGACGGAGCCCGTTATGGCTTTCAGTAGTGGTAACAGCGGCGGCCCCATGGCCGACATCAACGTTACGCCCCTCGTGGACGTGATGCTGGTGCTGCTGATCATCTTCATCATCACGGCGCCCCTGATGTCCCACAAGGTCAAGGTGGATCTGCCGGAGGCCAACCTGGTGCAGAACCCGGAAGACGCTGAGAAGCGTTCGGGCCCAATCACCCTGGCAGTCAAGGAAGACGGCTCGATCTACTGGAACGACGAGGAAATCAACAAGCAGACGCTCGAGTCGCGCTTGTCGACCGCCGCCCAGCAGACCCCGCAGCCCCCGCTCAATCTGCGTGGTGACCGCACCACCAAGATGCGTGTCATCAACGAGATGACCAAGATTGCGCAGGAGCAGGGCATGCTCGACGTTGGCTTCGTTGCCACCAAAGAGAAGGGGCAGTAAGCCATGGCGTTCAGTACTGGTGGTAACAAAGGCCCCATGGCCGACATCAACGTCACGCCCCTCGTGGACGTGATGCTGGTGCTGCTGATCATCTTCATCGTCACCGCGCCGATCATGACGTACCCGATCGCCGTGGACCTGCCGCAGCGCGTGCTCAACCCACCGCCGCAGCTGGTCGAGCCGCCGCCGCCGATCGAACTCAAGATCGACGCCAGCAACCAGGTCTCGTGGAACAACAGCCCGGTGGCAACCGGCGAGCTGCAGCAGCGTATGGAACAGGAGGTCCAGAAGGACCCGACGAACCAGCCGGAACTGCGCATCGACGCCAGCCCGGACTCTGAGTACGACGTGATGGCCAAGGTCTTGGCCGCCGCGAAGAACGCTCAGATGAAGAAGATCGGCTTCGTACAGCAGTAAATCGCACGACGCAGTCATGACGCGACTGGAAAACGCCCCTGGAGACAGGGGCGTTTTTTTTTGGTTCTTCGCCCATCTGCGGGGCACGCAAAAACGGGCCTTGAGGCTCTTCGGCGCGGCCGTCGGTGGGTCGGGCGCTGGGCCCCCATGCCCTTTCCGGCGAATGTCCCCCGGCGTCGGCCTGCGGCCGCCCCCTCCTCCTTTATTTCGCCTCCAAGGGCATGGAGGCCCAGCACCCGACCCACCGACCAGCGCCAGAAAAGCTGGCTTCCCCCTGCTTGCCGCAAGCCGAGCCCCGTAGCGGCCGGTAGGCCTCTGGGCAAAATAAAGGAGGAGGCCGCCACGCGGCCGGGGGACATTTGCACCAGGGGCCTACCGGCCGTTACGGGGCCCTCACGCTCGCGACCGGCCTGATCGGGGACGCCAGCCGATCCGAACGGCGCCTGCACACCCGGCCACCCGCGCACCGTCGTGCTCACTCTGCGACGGCCCTTGCAAAAAGACGCTCCCCTCCGTTGGGAGAAGAACCTTTTTTATGGGTCGGTGCCGACCGCGGCGCCGGGTACGCGCGCAACGCACGCGGCCCGCTATCATCCGCCCATGCTCGCCACCTACCCTGCCCTTGCGGCCTGGCTCGACGCCATCCCGCACCTCCGTCCCCTGCTGGTGGCGGCCTACATCCTCTACCTGCTGTGGCTGACCGGCTGGATCATGCTGCAGAAACGCGAGCCGGTTGCCACGTTGAGCTGGATCCTGTCGCTGGCCGCCCTGCCCTACCTGGGGTTGTTCATCTATTACCTGCTGGGCCCGCAGAAGGTGAAGCGGCAGCGCCTGCGCCGCGGTCGTGCGCGCTCGGGCATGGAGCACTACAGCAGCGTGTGCCCGCCGGATGCGGACTGCACCGAACTGGCCAAGATCGCCCAAGCCACCACCGGCCTGGCGCCCACCTCGGCCACCGAGGTCGAATGGCTGGTGGATGGCGGGGCCACCTACACCGCGCTGCTGGCGGCCATCGCGCAGGCCCGCGACCACGTCCACGTGGAGTACTACATCTTCAACCCCGACCATGCCGGCACCGCGCTGCGCGATGCGCTGGTCGAGCGCGCCCGCGACGGTGTGCGGGTACGCCTCCTGCTGGATGCGGTGGGGTCCTCGGCCATCCGCACGCGCTTCCTGCAGCCGCTGCTGGACGCCGGTGGGGAAGTGGCGTGGTTCCACCCGCGACAGCTGCTCAAGCCGTTCAAGCGCCCCTGGTTGAACATGCGCACCCACCGCAAGCTGGTGGTGATCGATGGGCGCACCGCCTTTACCGGCGGAATCAACATCACCGACGAGGAAGACGAACGCCGCCGCCCCGATGCCTACCGCGACCTGCACATGCGCCTGGTCGGCCACGTGGTGCGCAGTCTGCAGCTGGTCTTCATCGAAGACTGGATCTACGCCACCGCCCAGCCGCCCGAGCGCTTCGCCATCGCCCAGCTGTGGCCCAACGACATGCCCAGCCGCGCCGACGGGAGTATCGATGCGCAGGTGCTGGTGTCCGGCCCCGACTCGGCCTGGGAGACCATCCACCGCCTGCAGGTTGCCGCCATCCACGAAGCGCGCGAACGGGTCTGGCTGGTGACGCCCTACTTCGTGCCCGGCGAGGCCGCGCGGATGGCGCTGACCTCGGCCGCACTCGGTGGCCTGGACGTGCGCCTGCTGGTGCCGAAGATGAGCGATTCCTGGTTCGTCACCCAGGCAGCGCGCTCCTACTTCGACGAACTGCTGCAGGCCGGGGTGAAGATCTACGAATACGGCCCGCGCATGCTGCACACCAAGGCGTTCATTGCCGACCACGACGTCTGCATCGTGGGCAGCGCCAACTTCGACCACCGCAGCTTCCGGCTCAACTTCGAGCTGTCGATGATGCTGGTGGACGAAGACCGGGTGGCCGCGTTGGAGCGCATCCTGGCCGCCGAGTTCGATGCCTCGGTGCGCGTGCACAACGACCGCCGCCGCTCCCTCTGGCGGCACCGGGTACCGGAAGCATTCGCCCGGCTGGCCTCGCCGCTGTTGTGACCGCGCACGTGGAACCGCACCGGCCGGCGGCGCTACACTGGCGCGGTCAACGGGGAGAATGACGATGCATTGGCTGTTCCTGCTACTGGCGCTGGGCTGCTTTGCCCTGGCGCTGAAGGTGCCCCAGATGTCGCTGATGCTGCTCGCGCTGCTCGGTACGCTGGTGTTCCTGCTGATGTGGGTACGCGGGCTGTACGTGGCGCGCTTCGGCACCCTGCAGCGCGACATTTCCAGCGTGATCGACCCCACCGAACTGCGCCGGCTGCGCGAACAGGCCCAGGCCCGTCGCCAGCCCGAAGAAGACTCCGACACACCGTAGTGCCATGACCCAGCTCAGCGTCAACGTCAACAAGATCGCCGTCCTGCGCAACTCGCGCGGCGGCACCGACCCCGACGTGCTGCAGGCCGCCCGTGCCTGCCTGGACGCCGGCGCGCATGGCATCACCGTGCACCCGCGCCCGGACCGCCGCCACATCCATGCCGAGGACGTGCTGGCACTGTCGGCGCTGACCACGACACGTGGCGTGGAATTCAACATTGAGGGCAACCCCTTCGCGCCGCCGCGCGAGGGCTACCCGGGGCTACTGCCGCTGTGCGCGCAGACCCGCCCGGCGCAGGCCACCCTGGTGCCCGATGGCGACGGGCAGCTCACCTCCGACCACGGCTTCGACTTCGGCCGCGATGCGGAGCGGCTGCGGCCGCTGATCGCCGACCTGAAGGCGTATGGCTGCCGGGTCAGCCTGTTCGTGGATGCCGGCAACCCGGACCTGGCCCAGGCCGCCGTGATCGGTGCCGACCGCATCGAGCTCTACACCGGCCCCTACGCCGAAGCACACGCGGCAGGCGATGCCGGGGCCATGCTGGCCCTGTTCGCCGACGCCGCTCGCCGCGCGCAGGCCGCCGGATTGGGCGTGAATGCCGGGCACGACCTGTCGCAGGACAACCTGCGCGCCTTCCTCGCGGCGGTGCCGGACGTCCTGGAAGTCTCGATCGGACACGCGCTGATCAGCGAGGCCCTGTACGCCGGACTGGACGCCACGGTGAAGGGCTACTTGGCGCAATTGGCCCCCTGACAGCCCCGCGATGGCCGGTTCCAGGTCAGCGGCGATGTCCGATTCTGGCCTGTGGACAAGTATGGGGACCAATTCCGCCGATTTCGGTCAGAACCCAATGGTGGCAAGCCTTTCCCGGTTGACACAGGTCTGTGGTTAGCAATACTACTAACCCCGATCGATGGGTTACCGCGCATGCTTCCCCACCCTGCCGTCGCAGCCACTGCGACACCCCGGCGATAGCCTCGGCCGATGGGTATCGCGATCAAAGGCCGAGGCTCCACCACGCACCTGGCGGGCCGCTTCGAGGTCACCGCCAGCGAAGCCGTGCACGATGGCTGGGACGCCGAGGAGAGCGAGGAGTTTCTCGCGCCGCGCCTGCGCACCGAAGTGCGGGCCGAGACCGCGCGCAGCATCATCAGCCGCAACAAGTCGCCGGACGTGGGGTTCAGCCAATCGGTGAACCCGTACCGCGGCTGCGAACACGGCTGCTCGTACTGCTTCGCCCGGCCGTCGCATGCCTACCTCAACCTGTCGCCCGGGTTGGACTTCGAAACCAAACTGTTCGCCAAGACCAACGCACCGCAGCTGCTGCGCAAGGAGTTCTCGCGCCCCGGCTACGTGCCGCAGCCGATCGCCCTGGGCATCAACACCGACGCCTACCAGCCGATCGAGCGCAAGCTGAAACTCACCCGCCAGCTGATCGAAGTGATGCTGGAAACGCGGCACCCGTTCTCGCTGATCACCAAGAACGCACTGGTCGAACGCGACATCGATCTGTTGGCGCCGCTGGCCGAACAGAACCTGGTGAGCGTGCACTTCTCGGTGACCTCGCTGGACCCGCACCTGTCGGCGAAGCTGGAACCGCGCGCCTCTGCGCCGCACGCGCGCCTGCGGGCAATGCGCCGCCTGCACGACGCGGGTATCCCGGTCGGGGTGATGGTGGCCCCGGTGATCCCGTGGATCAACGACGCCGAACTGGAAGCGGTACTGGAAGCCGCGCGCGATGCCGGCGCCTCCACTGCCGGCTACGTGCTGCTGCGCCTGCCGCTGGAAGTGGCCCCGTTGTTCCGCGACTGGCTGGATACCCATCACCCCGATCGCGCCGCGCACGTGATGAGCACCATCAACCAGCTGCGCGGCGGCAAGGACTACAACAGCGAGTTCGGCAGCCGCATGCGCGGCGAAGGCGTGTACGCCGATCTGCTGTCGAGCCGGTTCAAACTCGCACGCAGGCGCTTGGGGTTCGACGCGCAGAACAGTCACTGGCCGAAGCTGGACTGCGACAAGTTCGTGCGACCGCTGCCGCCGCGGGTGGATTCGCCGCAGGGGTCGTTGTTCTAGATCGTCACCGGACGACGGAATGCGTGGGAACCTGCGCTGTACGCCATGCTGGATCAAGCGCGTGCACAGGGCACCATCAAGGACAGCTGACCATCTGCTCTGCCAGCTTGATGGTGATGCGCTGCGGACGCGTCGCCGTGATGGCGATGGGCCTGCGGTAGGGGTGTCGGGAGCCGGCCAGCGGCCGGCACTACCGGGGCTTGCGTGTGTCGTCGTCAGTTTCCTGCGAACAGCTTCTGCGCGGTCTGGAACAAAATCCAGCTGGTGGCGATGAACTTGTCCCCACCCTGCGGGCGGTTGCCGCGATGCGTGTGGGTGAACGCCGTCGGGGCGATCAGCAAGCTCCCCGTGCGCGGGGCGATCTTGCGGTGCTGGAACAGGAACTCGGTTTCGCCCTGCTCGAAATCGTCGTTGAGGTAGAGCGTCCACAGCAGGTGGCGGTGCAGTGTTTCGCCGGCGGGATCGCGCGGGTAAAGCTCGCAATGCCAATAGGGATAGCCACCCTCGCCCGCTGCATACCATTGCAGATTGATGGCACCGGGACGCAGGCACGTACGGGCCAGATCCGACAGCGTGGCATCGTCCATGCCGGGGAAATCGTCGGCCGCCAGACGGCGCGGTTTACCTTCGCTGTCTTGGATCTGCAACATCAGCGGCGAGATCAGCGCCTGTGGATAACGCCGTAGATAACTCAAAACACCGCGAAACACCGCTTGCTGCAACAGCATGTCCACATCGCGCCACGCCGCGTCGCCGCTGATGCGCAGATCCTTGCTGTGCTTGAGTTCCGGGAACACGCCGCTGCCCACTTCGCCGGGTCGCAACTGCGCACTGGTTCGCATCCTGGCCTGGATGGCGGCACACACATCGGCGGGGATGGCGTTGTGGATTACTTCAATGAAGTCGTGCTGCGTGTCGGCCGTCATGGGGTCATCCGTGGGCATCTGGCCCCGATGGTGACCGCTGCGCTGGCCGATGTCACGCCGTTGCCACGTTGGGTTTCTTCATGGCACACACGGGGCCGGCAACGGGCCGGCCCGTGCGTTGTCATCAGCCCTGCGCGCTGTCGTGCTCGCGGTGATAGCGGGTGGCTTCGGCCACTTCATTGCGCGAGCCGAGGAACACCGGCACGCGCTGGTGCAGCTGGTCGGGCTGGATGTCCAGGATGCGCTCGCGGCCGGTGGTGGCCGCGCCGCCGGCCTGTTCCACCAGCAGGCCCATCGGGTTGGCTTCGTACATCAGGCGCAGCTTGCCGGCCTTGGACGGGTCCTTCTTGTCCCACGGGTAGATGAAGATGCCGCCGCGGGTAAGGATGCGGTGCACGTCGGCCACCATGCTGGCGATCCAGCGCATGTTGAAGTTCTTGCCGCGCGCGCCTTCCTTGCCGGCCAGCAGGTCCTGCACGTAACCCTGCATGGGGGCTTCCCAATGGCGCTGGTTGGACATGTTGATGGCAAATTCCTGGGTGTCGGCGGGAATCTGCATGTCCGGCGTGGTCAGCACGAACTCGCCCTTCTCGCGGTCCAGGGTGAAGGCGTGGGTGCCGTGGCCCACGGTGAGCACCATCTGCGTGCTGGGACCGTAGATGCAGTAACCGGCGGCGACCTGTGCGGTACCCGGCTGCAGGAAGCTGGCGTCGTTGGGCTGTTCGGTGCCGGGCGGGCAGCGCAGCACCGAGAAGATGGTGCCGACCGAGACGTTGACGTCGATGTTGGAGCTGCCATCGAGGGGATCGAACAGCAGCAGGAAGTCACCGCGCGGGTAGGTGTCCGGCACGGGCTGGCAGTGGTCCATTTCCTCCGAGGCGCAGGCGGCAAGGTGGCCGCCCCAGGCATTGGCCTCGAGCAGGATCTCGTTGCTGATGACGTCCAGCTTCTTCTGCGCTTCGCCCTGCACGTTGCCGGTACCGGCCTCGCCCAGCACGCCACCGAGCGCGCCCTTGCTGACCGCGATGGAGATGCTGGTGCAGGCGCGGGCGACGACGGCGATCAGCTGGCGCAGGTCGGCGTTGATGCGGCCGGCATGCTGCTCTTCGATCAGGTACCGGGTAAGCGACGTACGGGACATGGAATGGCTGCCAAAGACATTTGGGGGCCGTATTGTCGCCCGTTGCCGCGGGCATTACGAGGCAGGCGCAGGACAGGCCGCCAGGTCAGGAAGGCAGGGCCGCGTACGCGGCAAGGATCTGGATACAGGAACGGCCGCACTGGGCGGCCGTTCCTGTGGGTGCTGCAGCGCGCGCCGATCAGCCCTTGGCGACGGTCGCCACGGCCTTGGCCACGTACGCCAGGTTGCCCTGGTTCAGCGCGGCCACGCAGATGCGGCCGGTGCCGACGGCGTAGATGCCGAACTCGTCGCGCAGGCGGTCCACCTGCGGGCGGGTCAGGCCGGAGTACGAGAACATGCCGGCCTGGTCGTTGATGAAGGCGAACTGCGGGGCGCCGGCGGCGACCAGGTTCTCCACCAGGCCGTGGCGCAGGGCGTGGATGCGCTCGCGCATCTCGGTCAGTTCCGCTTCCCACACCTGGCGCAGCTCAACGCTGTTCAGCACGCCGGCCACCAACGCAGCGCCGTGGTTGGACGGGCTGGAATAGATGGTGCGGATGATGCGCTTGACCTGCGACTGCACGGCCTTGGCCGAGGCCGCGTCGGGCGCCACCACCGACAGCGCGCCAATGCGTTCGCCATACAGCGAGAACGACTTGGAGTACGAGTTGGCGACCACGAAGCTGTCGATGCCGGCCTCGGCGATGATGCGCACCGCGGCGCCGTCTTCGCTGATGCCCTTGTCGAAGCCCTGGTAGGCCATGTCGATGAACGGGAACAGCTGGCGGTCCTTCAACAGCTCGGCCACCTGCTTCCACTGCGCGACGGTGAGGTCGGCGCCGGTCGGGTTGTGGCAGCAGGCGTGCAGCAGCACCACGGTGCCCGGCTGCAGCTTGCCCAGGTCGGCCAGCATGGCGTCGAAATCCACGCCGTGGGTGGTCGGGTCGAAGTAGCTGTACTCCACCACCTCGAAACCGGCGGCGCCGAACACGGCGCGGTGGTTTTCCCAGCTGGGGTTGCTGATGGCGATGGTGGCGTGCGGCAGCAGGCGGTGCAGCAGGTCTGCGCCCACGCGCAGCGCACCACTGCCACCGATGGTCTGCGAGGTGGCCACGCGACCGGCGGCCAGCAGCGGCGAGTCTTTGCCGAACACCAGCTCGCGGGTGGCCTGGTTGTAGGCCGGAAGGCCGTCGATCGGCAGGTAGCCGCGCGGCTTGGCTTCATCGGCCAGCTGCTGTTCGATCTGCTTGACGGCGCGGAGCAGCGGAATGCGGCCGCTTTCGTCGTAGTAGATGCCCACGCCCAGGTTGACCTTGGTCGAGCGGCTGTCGGCGTTGTAAGCCTCGGTCAGGCCCAGGATCGGGTCGCCTGGGACCAGTTCCACATTTGCAAAGAAGGACACGGCGGTACTCATTCGGATGACGGAAGGGGGGAGGTTGGCGCGACGCAGGTTGCGGCAGAATCAGCCAAAACCAAGCCATCCTAACAAAGCCGCGCCGTGGGCGCGGCGGCTGCCGTCACGTGATCTTCCGTACCATGGCGTGCGGCGTGCCCTGCCGCTGAGGACCCCTGCCCGTATGCTGCGTTTTTCCGCGTTTGTCGTCCCCTCCGCGCTGCTTTCGGCGGCGCTGTTGCCGAACCCGGCACAGGCCGCGCCTGCCCCGGCCGATGCCCCGCCGATCGAGCGCCTGCCCACGGTTCAGGTGCAGGCCGCACGGGTGCAGCAGGTGGACGATGCGGACCTGCCGGCGTCGATCAGCACGGTCTGGCTGGATGACGACGCCAATGGAACCCTGGCCCAGGTGTCCGAAGCGCTGGGCGGCATCCCCGGCGTGGTGGCGCGCGACCGCCAGAACTATGCGCAGGACACCCAGCTGTCGATCCGTGGCTTCGGCGCACGGTCCACCTTCGGGGTGCGCGGGGTGCGCGTGCTGGTGGACGGCGTGCCGGCCACCATGCCCGACGGCCAGGGCCAGCTGTCGCATGCCAGCCTGCTCTCGGCGCAGCGGGTGGACGTGCTGCGCGGCCCGTTCTCGGCGTTGTACGGCAACTCCTCCGGCGGCGTGGTGCAGGTCTTCAGCGCCGACGGCGCGCCCGGCGACCCATGGCGGCTGCGGCTGGACACCGGCAGCGACAATACCCTCAGCGCCGGTGCGCAGCTGCGCGGCCAGCAGGGACCGATCCGCTACAACGTGGCCGCCAACCACTTCCGCACCGATGGCTGGCGCGACCACAGCGCGGCCCGCCGCGAGTCGGTCAATGCGCGGCTGGGCACCGACGTGGGCGGCGGCCAGCTGGACCTGGTGCTGAACTACTTCGATTCGCCCGATGCGCAGGACCCTCTCGGCCTGAGCCGGGCCCAGGTCAGCGCCGACCCGCGCCAGGCCACCGCCGTGGCCAGCCAGTACAACACCCGCAAATCGGTCCGCCAGGCCCAGGCCGGGCTGGTCTTCACCCGCACCGACGGCGCCCACACCTGGCGGGCGATGGGCTATGCCGGGCAACGCAGCGTGGAACAGTACCTGGCCATTCCCCCCGGGCCGCAGGCCAACCCGCTGCATGCCGGCGGGGTGATCGACCTGGACGGCGACTACGGCGGCGTGGACGCGCGCTGGAGCTGGCACGGCGACTGGGCCGGACGACCGCTGGATCTGGTGATCGGCGCCAATGCCGACCGTCAGCTGCAGGATCGCCGCGGTTACGAGAACTTCGTGGGCGATCAGCTGGGCATCAAGGGCCGCTTGCGCCGCGACCAGGCCGACCGGGTGGAGAACATCGACCAGTTCGCCCAGGCGTGGTGGCAATGGGCCCCGCGCTGGTCGCTGCTGCTGGGCCTGCGCCACAGCACGGTGCGGTTCCGCTCCAACGACCACTACATCACCGCCAGCAACCCCGATGACAGCGGCGCGCGCCGCTACGCGGCCACCACGCCGGTGGCCGGGGTGGTGTTCCGCGCCAGCGATGCCTGGCGGCTGTACGCCTCGGCCGGGCGAGGCTTTGAGACGCCCACCTTCAACGAGCTGGGCTACCGCGCCGACGGCCAGGCGGGCTTGGCGCTGGACCTGTCGGCCGCGCGCAGCCGCAACCTGGAAGTGGGCAGCAAATGGCACGCGCAGAGCGGGGCGCGGCTGGAGGCGGCCGTGTTCCGGGCCGACACCGATGACGAACTGGCGGTGGCCAGCAACAGCGGCGGGCGTTCCACCTACCGCAACATCGGCCGTACCCGGCGGCAGGGCGCCGAAGCCAGCTACGTGCAGCCACTGGGCGCGCAGACCGAACTGGCCGTGGCCTACACCTGGATCGAAGCGACGGTGCGCGATGCGTACCCGCTGTGCGGTACCGCCGGCTGCAACACGGTGCAGGCCGGCGCGCGCCTGCCCGGCGTGCCCCGGCAGCAGTGGAACGCGCGGATGCAGTACACGCCCGGGCCGTGGCAGTGGGCCGCCGAGCTGGTGGCCTCCAGCGACACGGTGGTGAACGACCTGGCCACCGAGAAGGCGGCCGGGTACGCGTTGCTGAATCTGGAAGCGGCGCGCCGCTGGCAGACCGCGCAGGGCACGCTGCGGGCGTTTGCGCGCATCGACAACCTGCTGGACCAGCGCTATATCGGCTCGGTGATCGTCAACGACGGCAACCAGCGGTACTTCGAGCCCGGCCCGGACCGCCGGGTGGGCGTGGGCCTGCAGTGGCAGTGGGCGCCGTGATCACCGGGCCGCTGGCGGTATAGCGCGGCCCACCCAACGGGCTGCCGCTAGCGCGGGATCTTGGCCGGCACGAACGGCGAGGTCGGGTCGCTGGCGGGGAAGGTTTCGTCCAGGGCTTCATCCTGGTTGTCGCTGGCGTGCTCCTTGCGGGCCTGGCGTTGTTCCTGGTTTTCCCGCCCGCCCGGGTGCGGCACCCCGGTGGGGTCCTTGCGGTCGCGATAGCCGTGGCTGGGACCGGACACCACCGGCAGGTGGTCCGCTTCGGCCGGGGGGACATGCCGGCGCCGCGGTCTTCGGCGTCCTGGTTGTCATGTTTGGCGTGTTGTTCGCCAGGCACCGGGGTGCTGGCTTCGCGCAGGGGATCGCGTGGCATGGGAATCACTCCGGAACGGGGGAACTCCACTACAGCGCTTGGCGGGTGAAGTCCCTGCGAATCGCCTGCCCTGAACACATCTGTCACGGCTGGCTAACGGCGGCGGGACTATTTCTGCCTGCCCTGTACCGCCGGAGTCGTGCCATGCCCCGCCTGGACCGTCGCGCCGCCCCCGCGCTGTTCAACGCCTACCTGCAGCCGACCCGGAACACGCGCCGCGTGCGCCGTGAGCGCACCGAGGAAGCCCAGGCGGTGGCGCAGGACTACCTGCAGTACATGCGCAACGACTACGAGCGACGCCGTGGGCACGGCCACCGCAGCTGGCGCGATCTGTACCCGGCGTACGCGTTCGCCCTGACCACGCACTATGCGGCCTGGCCACGCGGCAACGATGACGACACCGACGGCGAGCTGGCCGAGCACTGGGAACAGATGCGTGGGCAGTCGCGGTTGGGCTGGGGGCAGGCACGCGGCATCGTCGAGGACGCCTGGCTGGCGCTGGACCACATGCCGCCAGCGGCGGTGCACGGCCTGCTGCAGTAAGCCGTAAAGGGCCCCTGCACGGTGCGGACACGGGCGTTTCACGCCTGCCGCGGTACAGCTGCCCTCCCCCTGTAGCGTTGGAGTGGCCCTGCCATGGCCCGACCGATCTGGACCGGTACCCTCTCGTTCGGCCTGCTCAATGTCCCGGTCTCGCTGATGTCCGGCGAGCGCAAGGTCGACCTGCAGTTCCGCATGCTCGATTCACGCGACCGCAAGCCGATCCGCTTCGAACGGGTCAACGCCGATACCGGCGAAGAAGTGCCGTGGAAGGACATCGTCAAGGCCTACGAGTACGACAAGGGCAGCTACGTGGTGCTGGAGGAAGACGACATCCGCTCGGCGGCGCCGGAGAGCCATGAGGCGGTGGAGGTGGAGACCTTCGTGGATGCCAGCACCATCGACCCGCGCTACTACGAGAAACCCTACCTGCTGGTGCCGGCCAAGAAGGCCGAGAAGGGCTACGTGCTGCTGCGCGAAACCCTGCGCAGGACCGACAAGGTGGGCATCGCCCGGGTGGTGGTGCGCACCCGCGAGTACCTGTGCGCGGTGATGCCGCATGGCGACGCGCTGGTGCTGATGATCCTGCGTTACCCACAGGAACTGGTCGACCCGGAAGACTACAAGCTGCCCACCGGCTCACTGGCCGACTACCGGATCACCAGCAAGGAAACGGCCATGGCCGAGCAGCTGATCGCGTCGATGTCCGGCGAGTGGAAACCCGATGACTACCACGACGAATTCCGCGAACGGCTGCAGGTGCTGCTGAAGAAACGGATCAAGGCCAAGGGCGGCACCACCAAGGTGGAGGAAGAACCCGCGCCGCGCGAGGACGACGCCACCAACGTGGTCGACTTCATGTCGCTGCTGCAGAAGAGCCTGGATGCCAAGAAGCGCACGCCGGCCAGGAAGACCGCCGTGACCGCTGCGCCGAAGAAGGCCGCCGCCAAGAAGGCCAAGGCACCGGCGAAGACACCGGCCAAGGCGGCCAAGGCCGCGAAGAAATCCACCAAACGCGCCACCCCCACGCGCAAGGCCGGGTAAGCGCCGATGTCACTGCAGGAATACCGCCGCAAGCGTCGTTTCGACGGCACCCCCGAGCCGGACGCCGACCGCCGCGGTGCGCCGGCGCGGCGCCCGATCTTCGTGGTGCAGTTGCACCATGCCAGTTCGCGCCACTACGATTTCCGGCTGGAAGCCGATGGCGTGCTGAAGAGCTGGGCGGTACCCAAAGGGCCGTCGCTGCGCGCGGGCGAGAAGCGCCTGGCGGTGGAGGTGGAGGACCACCCGCTGTCCTACGCAGGGTTCGAAGGCGATATTCCCAGCGGCCACTATGGCGCCGGGCATGTGGAGGTGTACGACCACGGTACCTGGGCCTGCGACGGCGACCCGCTGGAGGCGATCGCTGCCGGCAAGCTCGACTTCGTGCTGCACGGTGAGCGCCTCAACGGGGGCTGGAAGCTGGTGCGCACGGCGATGAAGGGCAAGCAGCACCAATGGCTGCTGATCAAGCGCGACGACGCGCAGGCACGGGACGCAGAGGCCGATGACATGCTGGACACACCGCCGCCACGCGGCGCCGCCCGCAAGCGCGCAGCGGGGACCAAAGCTGCGCCGCGCGCTGCCGCAAAAACAGCCAAGCGCCCGGCCACGCCCGCGCCTGCACGCAAGGCCGACGCGCGCTGGCGCAAACGCGCGTTGGCGCTGGAGGGCGCGCGCGACGCCCCCTATCCACCCGGCTTCAAGCCGCAGCTGACCGACCACCGCGCCACCGCACCGGACGGCGACAGCTGGCTGCACGAGATCAAATGGGACGGCTACCGCCTGTTGGCCGAGGTCAACGACGGGGTGGTCGCGCTGCGCTCGCGCGGCGGCCTGAACTGGACCGACGATTTTCCCGAAGTGGTGCAGGCCATTGCCGCGTTGCCGGTGCGCGACCTGCGCCTGGACGGCGAGCTGGTGGTGCTGGATGCGCAGGGCCGCAGCGACTTCACCGCCCTGCAGAAGGTCATCGACGGCACCGCCAGGCAGCCGCTGCGCTACGTGGTGTTCGACATGCCCGGCATTGCCGGGGTGGATATCAGCCGCTGCGGGCTGCTGCAGCGCAAGGCGCTGCTCAAGGACCTGATCGGTCCGGGTCCGGGCACGCTGGCCTACAGCGACCACGTGCTTGACCATGGACCGGCCGTGTTTGCCGCCAGTGGCGAGGCCGGGTTCGAAGGCATCATCAGCAAGCGCGTGGACGCGCCCTACGTCAACGCGCGCTCGCCGGCGTGGATCAAGATCAAGCACGAGACCACCGACGAATTCCTGATCGTGGGCTACACCGATCCCAAGGGCGCGCGCAGTGGCTTCGGCTCGCTGCTGATGGCCACGCCCGAAACAGGTGGCCTGCGTTACGTGGGCCGGGTGGGTACGGGGTTCGACGATGCGTTGCTGCGCACGCTGACCGCGCGGCTGAAGCCGCTGGCGGTGAAACAGGATGTGCTGGCACTGCCGGCACACGTGCCGTTCAACGCGCGCAGCGTGCATTGGGTGAAGCCGGTGCTGGTGGCCGAAGTGGCCTTCCGCGGCTGGGCCAAGGAAGGGCTGCTGCGCCAGGCCAGCTTCAAGCGGCTGCGCGAGGACAAGCATCCCGGTGACTTGGGGGCGGCCGGCCAAGGGCTGGCGAAGGGCAAGGCTATGAAGAAAGCAACGACGCGCGGCAAGGCCAGCGCGCCGACCGCAGGTGGGGCCGCGGAAGACGTCAGCATCAGCCATCCCGAGCGCGTGGTGTTCGCCAAGGCGAAGATCACCAAGGGCGAGGTGGCCGACTACTACCGGCAGATGGCGCGCTGGGTGCTGCCCGAAGTGGCGCGGCGGCCGCTGTCGGTCCTGCGCTGCCCGGACGGGGTGGACAAGCCCTGCTTCTTCCAGAAACACCACGGCACCGGGCTCGGCGAGGCGGTGCGCGCGATCCCGCTGGAACAGAAAAGCGGGCGCGAAGACTACCTGTACATCGAGGACGTGGCCGGGCTGCTGCAGCTGGTGCAGATGAACACGCTGGAGCTGCATCCCTGGGGCGCCACCGTGGCCGATCCGGAGCATCCGGACCGGCTGGTATTCGACCTGGATCCCGGTGACGGAGTGAGCTGGGCGCAGGTGAAGTCGGCCGCGCGCGATGTGCGCGATCGGCTGTTGGATACCGGCCTGCAGAGCTTCGTGCGGCTGTCCGGTGGCAAGGGCGTGCACGTGGTGGTGCCCTTGCAGCCCAAGGCCGACTGGGCCCAGGCCAAGGACTTCTGCGACGCGTTCGCGCAGGCCATGGCCGAACATGCGCCGGACCGCTACGTGGCCACCATGAGCAAGGCCAAGCGCAATAGGGTGATCTTCATCGACTGGCTGCGCAATGCACGCGGCGCCACCAGTGTCAGCTCGTGGTCGCTGCGCGCGCGGCCCGGTGCCGGCGTGGCAGTGCCGCTGCGTTGGGAAGAGCTGGGCCGCATCACCGCCGCCGATGCGTTCCCCATGGCCAAGGCGCTGCAGCGTGCGCAGCGCTTGAAGCAGGATCCATGGGAGGGAATCGAGGCGGTGAAGCAGGTGCTGCCGGGGGCGTGACGCCGTAGGGAGTGCGCGGGTGGTGCGTTTGCCCCGGCAGTCGATCGGGATGCGACCCTACCGCGTAGTTCGCCTCACTGCGGGCGATAGCGCGCGCCCAGCCAGATGCCGGCGGCCTGCAGCGGCAGCGAGAGCAGCAGCACCAGCACGAACCAGAACGGGAAGTCGTTGCCCAGGTCCCAGGCGGCATAGGCCGACGCAGCGGCGATCACCGCCCACACCACCCCACCGTGGACGTAGGGCAGCGCCGGCGCGTAGCGCGCGGCGAACGCAGTGGCCGCCAGGCCGCCGAGGATGGTCCAGCCCAGGTCCCAGGCCAGGCGCGCCTGCCCGCCGTCGCCCAGGCCGATCCACGGCGCGATCCAGCCGGCCGCGCCGCTGACCATGCCCAGCACGAACAGCGCCACCACCACGCACAGCACGGACAGTACGACGGTCTTGGCAAGCGACAACGTGGACATGGCGATCCAGGGCAACGGGACGGTGCCCATTATGGACGCGTGCGTGGGTTCAGACCTTGCCGGCGTCTTTCAGCTGCGCGAACTCGTCATCGCTGAACAGCCGCGAGCGCACCAGGAAGCGCACGCCCTCGCCGTTCTCCAGCGAGAACATGCCGCCGCGTCCGGGCACTACGTCGATGATCAGCTGGGTGTGCTTCCAGTACGCGAACTGCGACGGGCTGATGTAGAACGGGGCGCCGCCGATCTCGCCGAGCTGCACGTCGCGGTCGCCCACGATGAAGTCACCCTGGGCAAAGCACATCGGCGAGGAGCCGTCGCAGCAGCCGCCGGACTGGTGGAACAGCAGCGGGCCGTGGCGGGCGTGCAGCGTTTCGATCAGCTGCAGTGCCGCCAGGGTGGCGGTGACCTGGGGTGGTTGGGCGCGCATCGTTGGGTTTTCCTGGGAGCCGGCCAGCGGCCGGCAGTACCGGGTTCTGGGCATTGCGGGGAGCCGGCCAGCGGCCGGCACTACCGGGTGGTGGTGCGGCCTGCCTTCGTTGGGAGAGGAGGAACGAAGACAGGCCGCGGCACGAGCGGTTACGCGTTGAGATCCAGCACCACGCGGCCTTCGATCTTGCCGGCGTGCATGCGCGCGAAGATGTCGTTGATGTTCTCCAGGCGGTCGCTGGTGACCGTGGCCGCCACCTTGCCCTGCTCGGCGAACTCCAGCGATTCCTGCAGGTCCAGGCGGGTACCGACGATCGAGCCACGCACGGTGATGCCGTTGAGCACCATGCCGAAGATGTCCAGCGGGAAGTTGCCCGGCGGCAGGCCGTTCAACGACACCGTGCCACCGCGGCGGACCATGCCCAGTGCCTGTTCGAAAGCCTTCGGCGATACCGCCGTGACCAATGCACCGTGCGCGCCGCCGATTTCCTTCTTCAGGAACGCGGCCGGGTCGGTGGTGCGCGCGTTGACGGTGATCGTCGCGCCGAGGCGCTCGGCGAGCTTCAGCTTGTCGTCGTCGATATCCACCGCAGCCACGTTCAAGCCCATGGCCCGGGCGTACTGCACCGCCATGTGGCCCAGCCCGCCGATGCCGGAGATCACCACCCACTGGCCCGGACGGGTGTCGGTGACTTTCAGGCCCTTGTACACCGTCACGCCCGCGCACAGGATCGGTGCGACCTCGATGAAGCCCACGCCCTTGGGCAGCAGGCCCACATAGTTGGCATTGGCCAGCGCGTATTCGGCGAAGCCGCCGTTGACCGAGTAGCCGGTGTTCTGCTGCGCTTCGCACAGCGTTTCCCAGCCGCCCATGCAGTGCTCGCAATGGCCGCAGGCCGAGTACAGCCACGGGATGCCGACGCGGTCGCCTTCGCGGATATGGCTGACACCCGCACCCACCGCCACCACGTGGCCCACGCCTTCGTGACCGGGAATGAACGGCGGATTGGGTTTGACCGGCCAGTCGCCCTCCACCGCGTGCAGGTCGGTGTGGCAGACACCACACGCCTCGATCTTCACCAGGATGTCGCCGGGGCCGGGCCGCGGTACCTCGACTTCCTCGATGCGCAACGGCTTGCCGAATTCGCGGACGACAGCGGCCTTCATGGTCTTGTTCATGCATGGATCTCCGTGGATTGCCAATGACAGCACTGTGGCGCCGGCCTCCGGCCGACGCCTTGATCGTGATCAAGCAGGGCGCGGGCTCAGAAGAAGCCCAGTTTCTTCGGCGAGTAGCTCACCAGCAGGTTCTTGGTCTGCTGGTAGTGGTCGAGCATCATCTTGTGGTTCTCGCGGCCGATGCCGGACTGCTTGTAGCCGCCGAACGCGGCGTGTGCCGGGTAGGCGTGGTAGCAGTTGGTCCACACGCGACCGGCCTGGATGCCGCGGCCCATGCGGTACAGGCGCGAGGCGTCGCGGCTCCACACGCCCGCACCCAACCCGTACAGCGTGTCGTTGGCGATCTCCAGCGCTTCTTCCTCGGTCTTGAAGGTGGTCACCGATACCACCGGCCCGAAGATTTCTTCCTGGAACACGCGCATCTTGTTGTGGCCCTTGAACACGGTGGGCTTCACGTAGAAGCCACCGGCGAGGTCGCCGTCGAGGGTGGCCTGCTCGCCGCCGATCAGCACCTCCGCGCCTTCCTGCCTGCCGATATCGAAGTAGGACAGGATCTTCTCCAACTGCTCCGACGACGCCTGCGCGCCGACCATCGTGTTGGGGTCCAGCGGGTTGCCCTGCTTGATCGCGGCCACGCGCTTGAGCGCGCGTTCCATGAATTTTTCGTAGATCGATTCCTGGATCAGCGCGCGCGACGGGCAGGTGCACACCTCGCCCTGGTTGAAGGCGAACAGCACGAAGCCTTCGATGGCCTTGTCCAGGAAATCATCGTCCTCGGCCATGACATCGGCGAAGAAGATGTTGGGCGACTTGCCCCCCAATTCCAGCGTCACCGGAATCAGGTTCTGGCTGGCGTACTGCATGATCAGGCGGCCGGTGGTGGTTTCACCGGTGAAGGCGATCTTGGCGATGCGCGGGTTGGACGCCAGCGGCTTGCCCGCCTCCACGCCGAAGCCATTGACCACGTTCAGCACGCCGGCCGGCAGCAGGTCGCCGATCACCTCCATCAGCACCAGGATCGAGGCGGGGGTCTGTTCGGCCGGCTTGAGCACCACGCAGTTGCCGGCCGCCAGCGCCGGGGCCAGCTTCCAGGCGGCCATCAGCATCGGGAAGTTCCACGGGATGATCTGCCCGACCACGCCGAGTGGCTCATGGAAGTGGTAGGCAATGGTGTCCTTGTCGATCTCCGACAGGCTGCCTTCCTGCGCGCGTACCGCCCCGGCGAAGTAGCGGAAGTGGTCGGCCATCAGCGGGATGTCGGCGTTGAGCGTTTCGCGGATCGGCTTGCCGTTGTCCCAGGTCTCGGCATGCGCGAGCAGGTCCAGGTTCTCCTCGATCCGGTCGGCGATCCTGTTGAGGATGTTGGCGCGTTCGGTGGTGGAGGTCTCGGCCCAGGCGCGTTTGGCGGCATGCGCGGCGTCCAGCGCCGCTTCGATGTCCTCAGCGTTGGAGCGGGCCACCTCGGTGAAGACCTTGCCGGTGACCGGCGTGGTGTTCTCGAAGTACTGGCCGCTGCGGGGTGCCACCCACTGCCCGCCGATGAAGTTGCCGTAGCGCGGCTTGAAGATGGACTGCGGGTCGGTGGCGTGCGGCTTGGCGGACGTGACGGCGTTCATCGGGGTGCATCTCCGGCAGGTAGGGAAAGGCCCGTAAGGGTCCTTCCCTGCCGCAAGGACGATGCCAACTCCGGCCTGCTGCGCTGCGGCACGCCTTCCGGCCGCGGCCGGCCACGGGACATGCTTGTGATCTGCGGCGGTGCAGCAGCGAAGGTCATTGCGCAGTAACGCTGCCTGTGCTGTTTATCGGAACAGGTCCCGCTACAACTGTCGCAGATTGCGACACTGGAGAAACAGGTGTCCCAGCAGCCGCTCCTGCACCGTGTCGGCAATGCGCGTCGTTCGTTCTTCGAGCGCGGCGCGACGCCGGTCGGCATCGTGCCCGACACCATCCTGCAGTCGTGGCAGCGCTGCCTGCGTGGCGGGCTGTCGGTGGATGCGCAGCCGGAGGTGGAGCCGTTGCCGGATGCACGCCTGCGCGAACTGCGCGAGCGCCAGCAGAAGCTGTGGCGGCTGGCCCGCCCCGAGCTGGACGGGCTGGCCGCCGACATCGCCGCCGCCGGCAGCATCGTGCTGCTCACCGATGAAGACGGCTGGATCCTGGATGCCGAAGGCAGCCCGGGTTTCCTCGACAAGGCCGGGCGCGTGGCCCTGATGCCGGGCGTGCGCTGGGACGAGACCACGGTGGGCACCAACGCCATTGGCACGGCCATCGTGGAAGGCCGCTCGGTGGAAGTGCGGGGTGGCGAGCACTACTTCGCCCCGCACGGCATCCTGACCTGCTCGGCCACGCCGATCTTCGACCCCTACGGCCAGCGCGTGGGCGTGCTGGACATCTCCGGCGATGCACGATTGCAGCACCTGCACGCGCGGGTGCTGGCGCGGCAGGCCGTGGCGCACATCGAGCACCGCTACTTCGACGCGGGGCTGGCCGACTGCGAACTGGTGCGGCTGCACCACGACCGCACCCTGCTGGGCACCCCGCGCGAAGGCATCCTGGGCTTCCGCGGCGGCCGCCTGGTGGCTGCCAACCGTACCGGCCTTGCCCTGTTCGGGCTGGAGCATGCCGATATCGGCCATGCGCCGTATGCCGCGCTGTTCGATGGGCCGTTGGCGCGCCTGCATGACGACGGCGCGCTGATCGACCGCCAGGGCCGCGCGCTGTACGGCCAGCTGGGCGACGGCCAGCGCGCGCCGGTGCGGGGCCGTGCGGATGCGCGGCCGGCAGCACTGCCGATGGGATCACGCCGACCGGCGGCCACTGCGGTGGATGCCACCCCGCTGTTCGATGCCGACCAGCAGCGCGCGCTGGACCGCGCCTGTCGCGTGCTGGATGCGCAGTTGCCGGTGCTGCTGCAGGGTGAGACGGGCACGGGCAAGGAAGTGTTTGCCCGCGAACTGCACCGGCGCAGCCTGCGCGCCGATAAACCCTTCGTCGCGGTCAACTGCGCGGCCTTGCCGGAGGGCCTGATCGAGGCCGAACTGTTTGGCTATGAGGAAGGCGCGTTCACCGGTGCCCGCCGCCAGGGCAGCACCGGCCTGCTGCGCCAGGCGCAGGGC
Source organism: Stenotrophomonas sp. AC248 (assembly GCF_979258185.1). Taxonomy (NCBI): domain Bacteria; kingdom Pseudomonadati; phylum Pseudomonadota; class Gammaproteobacteria; order Lysobacterales; family Lysobacteraceae; genus Stenotrophomonas; species Stenotrophomonas sp. AC248. Next base: position 4,580,932 of record NZ_OZ409840.1, read on the forward strand.
GGCGTGCTGTTCCTGGACGAGATCGGCGACATGCCGTTGGCGCTGCAGCCGCGGCTGCTGCGCGTGCTGCAGGAACGCACGCTATCGCCCCTGGGCGGCGGCAAGCCGGTGCAGCTGGATTTCGCGCTGATCTGTGCCACCCACCGCGACCTGGACCTGGCCATGCAGGCGGGCGATTTCCGCAGCGACCTGTACTACCGCATTGCCGACCATGCGGTGCCACTGCCGGCGCTGCGTGACCATCCTGATCGGGCCGAGCTGCTGTGCGGCCTGTGGCAGCGCCTGGGCCAGGGCCGCACGCTGGCCGACGCCGCGTTTGCCGCACTGGCCGCGTATTCCTGGCCGGGCAATCTGCGCCAGTTGTGCGCGTGCCTGCGCACGCTGGTGGCATTGAGTGAGCCTGGCGAGGTGATCGCCCTGGATGCTCTGCCGGGCTACGTGCGCGTGCCGCTGAGCATGCAGGCCCCTGCCCCGCACGCCGATGCCGGCGCGCTCGACGCGATCGCCGAATCCGCGATGCGCGCCGCGCTGGCCGATGCCGGCGGCAACGTGGCGCAGGCGGCGCGCAGGTTGGGCATCAGCCGCAGCACTCTGTACCGCAGGCTGGGACGTCCGGTCCGCTGAGCATCAACGCGATGCCGGTACCAGGTCGAAGTTGTTGGCCTGGTACTGGAACAGCAGGCAGTCGGTGCCGGCCTTGCACCCGCTCTCGTGCACCCGGTTGGCTGGCAGGCTGTAGTAGGAGCCGGCCGGATACAGCACTTCCTTGCCATCGATGCGCGCATAGAACGTGCCGCTGAGCACCACCGTAGGCAGCGTCTGGCTGTGCGTGTGCAGGCCGTTGTCGGTGCCTGCCTTGAAGCGTACGAACGCCGAGTAAAAGCCCTCGCCATCGCTGAGGATGTTGCCCTGGGTATTGGCGTAGCTGACCGCGCCCTGGGTGCCCGGCACGTCCTGCCAGTGCAGCTGTGCCGACGGCAACGAGACCAACGGGTCGGTGCCGGTCGTCGGGGCGGGCGGGTTGGCGGCGCAGGCGCTGCCGGCGAGGGTGATCAGGGTGGCTAGGGCAAGGCGGTGGGTGAGGATCATGCGGGGCTCCCGGCTCGGTTGAGGAGGCGCCACTGTAGGAGCGCCACCCTCTCGCAAACAGCCACGCGCGCAGACACCACCTGTGCGGAATGCGCACAGGTGGCGCCCTGCGTGACCTATCCGGCCAGCACCGACGCCTGGTGTGCCAGCTGTTCAATGCCGGCCCAATCCCTGGCCTGGATCAAGGCCCGCGTGGTCAGCCATGACCCGCCGACGCACAACACGTTGGGCAGGTGCAGGAACTGCGAGGCGGTCTGCGCGCTGATCCCGCCCGTGGGGCAGAAGCGCACGTCGCCGAACGGCCCGTTCCACGCCGACAGCATCGCTGCGCCCCCGGCCTGCACCGCCGGGAAGAACTTGAAGGTATCCAGGCCGTGCTCCAGGCCCAGCATCAGCTCGGACGAGGCTGCGCACGCCCGGCAGGAACGGCAGGTCGGTGTCGCGCGCGGCGGCGTACAGGCGCGACGTGGCACCCGGCGACACCGCAAACCGGCCACCCACCTGCTTGACCTGTTCCATCTGCGCGGCGGTCAGCACGGTGCCGGCGCCCACCACCGCATCGGGCACGGCCTCGACCATCGCCTTGATGGCGTCCATCGCCACCGGCGTACGCAGCGTCACCTCGATCACCGGCAGGCCACCGTTGAACAGGGCGCGCGCTACCTCGACCGCATCGTCGATGTTCTCGGGGGTGAACACCGGAATCACCGGGGCCAGTTTCAGGACAGCACGTACACGTGGATCAGCGCCGGACATCGAATCGCTCCTCGCCCGTCAGGGCCATCACGTCAGCCTCGCTGACAGGGTTGAAGTCGCCCGGAATCGAATGCTTGAGGCAGGCCGCAGCCAGGCCGAAGCGTACGATCGCCTCCGGTGCGAAGCCGCGCATCATGCCATGCAGGATGCCCGCGGCGAAGGCGTCGCCGCCGCCGATGCGGTCCACGATGCCGATCATCTCGCGGGTTGGCGCTACCGCGCGGGTGCCATCGCGGCCGACCAGCATCGCCCCGAGCGCGTGGTTGTCCACACTGTGCGGCGTGCGCTGGGTGCAGGCCATCCACTGCAACCGCGGGAACGCGGCGAACGCCTGCGCGGCGGCCGCATCGACACGCTCACGCACATCGGCCTGCTCGAATTCACCGCCGAGCACCACGCCGATATCGCGGTAGTCAGCGAAGACCAGATCGGCGCAGGCGAACAGCTGGCGCAGGATGCCGGGCGCATCGCCCTGCCAGCGCGCCCACAGCGACGGCCGGAAGTTGCCATCGAAGGACACCCGCACGCCACGCGCGCAGGCCGCCTGGGCGGCCACCAGCGTGGCCTGGGCCATGGCCGGGTTCAGGGCGGGGCTGACCCCGGACAGGTGCAGCCAGTCTGCGCCATCCAGCAGCGCGTCCCAGTCGTAGTCGGCCGCGCTGCCGCAGGCGAATGCCGAGTCGGCGCGGTCGTAGACCACTTCGCTGGCGCGCTGTACCGCGCCGGTGGTGAGGAAGTAGAGGCCCATGCGGCCGGGCCGAACCTGCACGTGGCTGGTGTCCACGCCATGCCGGCGCAGCTCGCCGCTCACGAACCGGCCCAGCGGGTTGTCCGGCAAGGTGCTGACCATCGCCACCGCATGCCCCAGGTGGGCCAGCGACACGCCCACGTTGGCCTCCGCGCCGCCAGCATGCACCGCCAGCTGCGCGCTCTGCAGCAGCAACTCGCGGCCGGGGGCGCTCATGCGCAGCAGCAACTCTCCGAAACAGACAACACGACTCATGGCGGTGGATCCTTGTGAAAGCGAGGGCGCCTGCGGGAGCGCCCGGATGGAATGGCTAGCGGTGTCATTCTAGCCTTGCGGCGCCTGCCGTCTACCGGCTGGAATGTCGAAAGCATTGTCCCGCAAGCCTCCGGGGGACATTGAAAATCTGTTGCGCTGCAAGATGCTCCTTCTGGAACGGGCTGTTAACGTCCGCCCTGACCAGCGGTGTCATTGCACTGACATGTCGCCGGATAGCTGTTTCATGTAGCACCTTGGGAGAGGGAAAACATGCAATCTCGAAACATCCAGAAAAAGACACCGGTTACCTTGCTTGCCCTGTCGATCGGCCTGGCGCTGAGTGGTACCGCGCTGGCCCAGGAAACCCCTACCGACCTGGACACTGTCACCGTCACCGGCTACCGCGCCAGCGTCGAGAAGGCGCTGGACATCAAGCGCGGCGAAGCCGGCGTGGTCGATGCCATCGTCGCCGAGGATATCGGCAAGTTCCCGGACCTCAACCTGGCCGAGTCGCTGCAGCGCATTCCGGGCGTGGTCATCACCCGTGAAGCCGGCGAAGGCCGCAACATTTCCGTGCGTGGCCTCGGTCCGGACTTCACCCGCGTGCGCATCAACGGCATGGAAGCGCTGACCACGGTCGGCGCCGGTGACCAGAGCGGCGGCACCAACCGCGGCCGCGGCTTCGACTTCAACGTGTTCGCCTCGGACCTGTTCTCGCAGCTGCTGGTGCGCAAGACCGCCTCGGCCGACGTCGAGGAAGGCTCGCTGGGCGCCACCGTGGACCTGCGCACCGCGCGCCCGTTCGACTACGACGGCTTCACCTTCGCCGCCAGTGGCCAGGCCAGCTACAACGCCATGGCCGAGAAGGCCGATCCGCGCGTGGCCGCGCTGATCTCCAACACCTTCGCCGATGGCACCTTCGGTGCGCTGTTGTCGGTGGCCTACTCCGAGCGCCAGGCGCTGGAGGAAGGCTCCAACACCGGCCGCTGGGCCAACGGCCCGAGCAACAGCAACTTCAATGCCGACTCGCCGTTCGCGGAGGCGCGCAACGCCAACGTCTACCACCCGCGCTTCCCGCGGTACGTGCAGATGGAACACGAGCAGAAGCGCCTGGGCGTGACCGGCACCCTGCAATGGAAGCCCACCGACGCCACCGAGATCTCGCTGGACGCGCTGTACTCCAAGATCGATGCCAAGCGCGACGAGCACTACATCGAGGCGATCTCCTTCAGCCGCGCCCGCGATTCGGCCACTGGCGCACTGCGCCGGCCCGAGCGCGACGGCAAGCCGTCCATGATCGTCAAGAACGGCGTGATCGAGAACAACGCGCTGGTGTACGGCGAGTTCGACAACGTCGATATCCGCAGCGAGAACCGCCACGACGAGTGGAGCACCGAGTTCAAGCAGATCGCGCTGAACGGCCAGCACCGCTTTGGCGATGCCTTCACCTTGTCCGGCAAGGTCGGCATCTCGCGCTCCAAGCACGAGAATCCGGTCCAGACCACGATCATCATGGACAAGTATGACGTGGACAACTACAGCTACGACTACCGGGGCAACAGCCGGTTCCCGACGCTGAACTACGGCATCGACCCGACCAACCCCGCTGGCTGGGAACTCGCGGAAATCCGCCTGCGCCCGCAGTACGTGGACAACGACTTCGACACCGGCCAGATCGACTTCAACTGGAACATCAGCCCCGGCTTCCGCCTGAAGGGCGGCGTGCTGGCCAAGAACTACACGTTCAAGACCGTCGAGCTGCGTCGCGGCAGTGAACTGGTGGTGCCCACCTTCGCCGACGGCACCAAGATCGTTCCGGTGGACATGACCCAGCAGGAAGGCCTCAAGGGCATCACCGGCAGCCCGAACAACTGGGTGGTGCCGGACCTCAACGCGGTCGCCAACCAGTTCGACATCTACAGCAACACCGGGATCTTCGCCGTCGCGCCGCGCGCCAACAACGTGCGCAGCGTGGAAGAAGAAGATCGCGGCGGCTACCTGATGGGTGAGTTCTCCACCGAACTGGGCAGCATCCCGTTCTCGGGCAACTTCGGTGTGCGCTACGTGCGCACCAAGCAGAGCGCCACCGGCCTGTCCACGCTGACCACCACCACGATCTCCACGACGGCCAACCGCACCTACGACGACACCCTGCCCTCGTTCAACCTGGTGGCGGAGATCACCCCGGACTTCCTGATCCGCCTGGGCGCGGCCAAGGTGATGAGCCGTCCGGGCCTGGGCAACCTGACCCCGGGTTCCACCGTGGCCGTGGCCGGCTCGGCGCGCACCATCGCCACCGGCAACCCGGATCTGGACCCGATCCGCGCCACCAACGTGGACCTGGGCTTCGAGTGGTACTTCGCCGAAGGCGCGATGGCCGGTGTCGGTCTGTTCTACAAGGACATCGACACCTTCATCCAGACCACGCGCGAAACCCATCCCTACAGCTTCAGCGGCTTGCCCGACGCGCTGCTGATCGGCACCGGCGCCAACCCCGACAGCGACTTCACGTACACCAAGCCGGTGAACACCCCGGGTGGCGAACTCAAGGGCGTGGAAGTCAACTACACCCAGCCCTTCACCTTCCTGCCGGGCAAGTGGTCCAACCTGGGCGTGCAGCTGAACTACACCTGGGTCGATTCGCAGATCCAGTACATCAACTCCAGCGGCCAGCCGGTGCTCAAGGCCGACCTCACCGGTCTGTCGCGCAACTCCTGGAACGCCACGCTGTTCTATGAAGGCAAAGTGTTCTCCGGCCGCGTCTCGGCGACCAACCGCGACGACTACCTGACCCAGGTGACCGGCACCGAAGCGGGCTTCAACCTCGATGGTTACCACGGCATGACCGGTACCACCTTCATCGACGCCTCGATCCGCTACGCGATCAACGAGAAGCTGGAGCTGAGCCTGGAAGGCATGAACCTGACCAACGAAGCCAGCGACGAGTGGGTGTACTCGCCGTCCACCGGTCGTTTGCCACTGCAGTACACCGAAACCGGCCGCCAGTTCATGCTCGGCGTGCGCTACAAGTTCTGATTCACCGGCAGGACCCAGCGGCGGCGTGAGCCATCACGCCGCCGGCTGCGCGCGCCGCCGTCGTTGCCATCCACGCCCGTATCGCATGCAGCCACGCTGCTGCGGCGCAAGATGCCGCCGCGTGAGGGGTTTGTTACGTTTCGGATGACCAACGGTGTCACAGCGGCACATGCGCGACAGACGCTCCGGGGGAGGCCGGACGTCCATGACTCATCACCATCACGCTCGCATGGCGGCGCACCCTGGAAGGAAACACACGATGGATCGACCGTTCTCCTGTAAAAAGACACCGGTTACCGTACTTGCGGTCGCCATTGCATTCGCCCTGCAGGGCACCGCCGGCATCGCCGCGGCCCAGCAGACGCCGGAAGCGGCGGCCGCACTCAACGCGGTGGACCTGGACAAGGTGGAGGTCAAAGCCACCTACCGCGAAAGCCTGCAGCAGTCGCTGGATGAAAAGCGCTACAGCGTCGAGCAGGTGGATGCGATCTACGCCGAAGACATCGGCAAATTCCCCGATCTGAACCTGGCCGAGTCGATGCAGCGCATTGCCGGCGTGTCGATCGACCGCGAAGGCGGCGAAGGCCAGCAGATCTCCGTGCGCGGCCTGGGCTCGGATTTCACCCGCGTGCGCATCAACGGTCTGGAAGCACTCTCCACCGCCGGCAGCGGCACCACCGGGGTCAACCGCAGCCGCGGCTTCGACTTCAACACCTTTGCCTCTGAACTCTTCAGCCGGGTCAAGATCAACAAGACCCAGTCCGCGCAGACCGACGAAGGCTCGCTGGGCGCCACGGTCGACCTGCGCGGTTCGCGCCCGTTCGACTTCGAGGGCTTCCAGGCATCGCTCGGCGGCCAGTACGGCTACAACGAGTTGTCCAGGAACAAAGACCCGCGCATCTCAGGGCTGATCAGCAACACCTGGGCCGACGGTCGCTTCGGCGGGCTGATGTCGGTGGCCTACAGCAAGCGCACCATTTTCGAGGAAGGCTACAACCCGGTCCGCTGGGAGCACGGCAACTACCGCAACTCCAACCAGAGCACCGCGGCCAACAACGGCACCTACGGTTTCTGCAGCCCGGCCGGCTACGACCCGCAGACCCCGCGCAACCCGCTCGCCAATGAAACCGCCGCCGGTGTGGGCAGCGCCGCCAACCAGGCGCGCAGCAACGGCTGGGGCAGCTACGGTATCGACGCCACCCACTGCGGCCCCGGCCTGGACCGGCCCGCCGCCACGGCCGAAAACATCGCTGCCTACGAGACCGCGACCAACGCGTGGATCCCGCGCTACCCGCGCTACGTCCGCACCGAACACGAGATCGAACGCCTGGGCGTCACCGGCGCGCTGCAGTTCAAGGTCAGCGACGACACCCAGTTGAACCTGGACGTGCTGTATTCCAAGCTCGACAAGGACGTGCGCGAAGACTCCATCGGCGCCAACCTGCACCGCACCGCGCAGTACGGCGGCAAGACCCAGATCGTGGTCCGCGAGGCGCAGGCCGACGCGCAGAACCGCCTCACCTACGGCGTGTTCGACAACGTGGACTTCCGCACCGAATCCACCGCGATCGAAGAGAGCACCGAGTTCAAGCAGTTCAGCCTGAACCTGGAACACCGCTTCAACGACGCGGTGCGGCTGGACGCGGTGGTCGGCCATTCCGAGTCGAACTACGCACGACCGGTGTTCTCGATGGTCAGCTTCGACAACAGCAACCTGGACGGCTTCGTGCTGGACATGCGCAACGGCAAGGTGCCGGCGATGTCGTTCCCGTTCGACCTCAGCGCCGTGGACAACTGGCAGTGGCTGGGCTATGGCAGCACGCCGGTCAATGCCAACGGCACCGCGCGCGGCGGCAACATCAGCGAAGTGCGTTTGAACCCCCAGTACGTCGACAACGCGTTCGACACGGCCAAGGTGGACCTCACCTTCGTCATCAATCCCACCTTCACCCTGCGCGGCGGTCTGGCCTACAAGGACTACGACATGAGCACGCAGGAGTACCGCAACATCAGTTACGGGCGCCTGTCGCAGGCGCTGCCCGACGGGGTCACCGTGGGCGACCTCAGCAGCTCGCTGAACGGCTTCGGCAAGGGCATGGATGGCAGCCTGCCCAACGCGTGGCTGGTGCCGGACTTCAAGCAGATCGCCAACCTGCTGGACATCTACTGCAACTGCAACACCGGCACCCTGGGCGGCGACTACCGGCTGGCCAGCGTCGGCCACTTCGGCGCGTCCAACAACAACTTCGACGTCAACGAAAAAAGCTACGGCAGCTACCTGCAGCTGGACTTCAACACCGACCTGCTGGGCCGCGCGTTCCGCGGCAACCTGGGCGTGCGCTACGTGCAGACCCGCATCACCGCCGATGGCTATGCGCCGTGCACCGCCACCAACGCGAACGACCTGTCCTCGGCCTGCGCACCGTTCTTCGGCGTGGCCAGCGCAACCGCCGACCCCGGCGAGCGTCTGCAGGTCGGCACCCGTGTCGGCCACAAGTACGACGACTGGCTGCCCTCGTTGAACCTGGCCTGGGACCTGACCGACACCTTCGTGCTGCGCTTCGGCGCGGCCAAGACCATGGCCCGCCCGACCCTGTCCAACCTGTCGCCGAGCGTCAGCGGTGGGCCCACGGCGTATTTCGACGACGACCGCGCGTACTCGATCAACCTGGGCAACCCGAAGCTGGATCCGTTCCGCTCGACCAACTACGACCTCAGCGCGGAGTGGTACTTCGACGAGGGCGCGCTGCTGTCGGCGGCGGTGTTCTACAAGGACATCGACAGCTACGTGCAGCGCACCCGCCTGATGACCACCTGGGCGGACATGGGCTATTCGCTGGATCTGCTGCCGACCGGCTTCAGCCCGGACACCGTGTTCAACGTGCAAAGCTACTTCAATACGCCCGGCGGCCCGCTCAAGGGCTACGAAGTGTCCTACCAGCAGCCTTTCAGCTTCCTGCCCGGCTTCTGGCGCAATTTCGGCGTGCAGCTCAACTACACGCACGTCGAATCGAAGATCAAATACATGTTCAGCTCGGGCACCGGCAGCACCATCGTCACCACCTACACCGAGAACGACCTGCTGAACCTGTCGCCGAACTCGTACAACGCCACGCTGTACTACGACGACGGCCGCTTCAGCGCCCGCGTGTCCACCAGCTACCGCGACGCGTACATCAGCACCATCCTGTCGCAGGAAAACGTATGGGACCTGGACGGCAAGCAGCTCGCCACCGCCGATGTGCAGGGCAAGTACAGCGTGGAGAACGTGGACTTCAACATGTCCTACAAGGTCAACAAGAATCTCTCGCTGACCTTCGAAGCGATCAACCTGCTCGACACCGCCGATGAGCGCTACGTCGATTCGGCGTTGTCGCTGCCCGACCGCTACACGCACACCGGGCGGCAGTACTACCTCGGCCTGCGCTACAAGTTCTGACCGTGCTGCGCCTGCCGCCACCTGTATCGCGCCCGTCCCCGTCCTTCTCTCCGGGATGGCGGGCGCGGTGCGGGGGCGGGAGGCCACCGTGAGCCGCTGACGCCCGCTGGTGGTTCCGCTGTACTGTTTCTGCTGTCGAAAGGAAGGTCCCATGCATCGCCCTGTCGCCCCCTTGATCCGTCCCTCCCGCCTGTCGGCCAGCCTGCTGGCCCTGCTGCTTGCGGGCAGTGGCACCGCCTGGGCGCAGACCGCCCCGCAGCTGCTGTTCCACGTCTCGGCCGACCAGGGCCTGCAGGCCGACACCGCCGCGGGCGATCCGGTACCGAACTTCGTGGACAAGGTGAAGCGGGTGCCGAACGGGGCGCACGGCAGCGCCATCGAATGGGCGGATGATGGCGTGTTGTCGTGGAATGCGCCGGGCAACATCCAGGCCCAGCGCGGCACGTTGGGCTTCTTCTGGCGCTCCCGCTACGCGGTGGGCGAAGCCCCGTTCGTGATCTTCCGGGTCGGCTATGCCGACCACAGCAGCTGGGACATGGCCTGGCTGCGCATCGACTGGAACGGCCACGGCTTCGATGCGTTCGTCACCGATGCCAACCTGGCGCGTACGCGCGTGTCATTCAAGCTCGACCAGAACCCCTCGCCGCAGCAGTGGCAGCACATCGCCTTCGGCTGGGATGAAAACCACGGCGTGCGCCTGTACGTGGACGGCAAGGAGGTCGCCCGCCAGGAGACCACCGCCGACTACGACGCCGCACTCGATCAGCTGGGCCTGGCCGCGCGCGTGATGGCGCCCTACCAGGTGCAGAGCCGCTACAACTTCCTGCGCGGCAGCGACTTCGACGAGATCCGCGTCTACGACCGCCTGCTGGATCCGGCCGGTATGGCCGCCCTGGCGCGCAATGCCACACCCGCCACCGCCGTGGCCGTGCCGGACCCGATGCGCGCCTGGCGCCACCGCCATGGCTGGGACGCCACCCCGCCGCCGGCGCTGACCACCACGACCACGACGATCCGCAAGGTCGAGTTCGCCGATACCAAAGACCACAAGCAGTGGATGTGGAAGGCCACCGACGGCATCGCCGAGACCACCTGGCCGGGCGTGTACAACCGCTCGCGCCTGCCGGGCCGCAACGACTACTTCCAGCTGCCCGACTGGAACACCTACGTCGAGGGCGGCCAGCAGCTGGACCTGACCCTGCCGGCCGGTGAAACCGTCAACCGCATCGAAGTGCGTGGCGCCGCGTTCGGCGGGCTCAGCCACAGCGCCGATGGCCAGCCGCCGCAGACCCTGTTCCAGCGCCCGCAGGGCGTGGTGCGCAGCGTGAACGCCATTGCCGCCCAGACCGGCGGCGTACTGCACTTCCGCAATACCGAACAGGAAACCCCGATCCAGGAAATCTGGGCCTACCAGGTGAGCGATGCCGCCGAGCCGGAGGGCACGGTCAAGCAGCGCTACCTGGTCGACAGCCAGGCCCTGCCGGACTACACCAACATCGCGGCACTTCGGGAGTACATCGACGGCCGCTACCCGGCCGCCGAACGCAGCACGGTGATGGCGTTGCCCAAGGGCGCCGGCGCGCGCCGGCGCACGGCCGATACGCTGCCCGCGCAGCCGCTGCCGATCGTGCACGTGCTGATTCCCTCCGGCGTCAGCGATGCCCCGGCGGCACAGCCGCTGATCCGCAGCTGGGCACACAGCTGGGAGAACATGCACGATGGCCTGGACGGCGTGGCCATCGACCTGCCCGCGCTGGACCTGCCCGCCACCCACGACGGGCTGATCCCACTCAACATCCGCATCAAGGACCCGATCTGGCCGGCGCGCGACATGATCGACGTGTCGGTGTCGGTCAAACCGGGGCAGAAGCGCACGCTGTGGCTGGACCTGCGCGACCGCATCCTCACCGCCGACAGCCTGTGGATCTCCATCGCATCGGCCGCGCCCGGCTTCGACGCCGCGTCGCTGGACGGGGCGGAGATCCGCATGGTCTACAAGGACCGCGAGGAGGCGAAGAAGGAGCACATCGCCGACCGCTTCAACCAGGCACGCGACAACTGGGGCTTCCTGGTCGAAGAACACACCACGTCCAAGCGGCAGCGCCTGTACGCGCGCGTCTACGCCGACCTCAGCGACCTGTTGCGGGTTGATCCGGACCACGTCAACGGCCGCCTGTACTGGAACTACATCAGCTACAACAGCCAGGGCAAACCGCCGTTCACCCAGCCGCAGGCGCCCAAGGGCGTGCCGCAGTGGGCGTTCGCGCAGACCGAAGACCTCAAGTACGTGCGCCGCTTCATCGACTGGTGGATCGACAACCGCCAGATCGCCTACGGCGACTTCGGCGGCGGCATCTCCGACGATTCCGACCTGACCCAGCAGTGGCCCGGCCTTGCGCTGATGGGCGTGCAGCCGGACAAGCTCAACGCCTCACTGACCGCGCTGTCCGATGCGGTGTACCGCAATGGCATGTTCAGCAACGGCCTGAGTACCATCGAGACCGACGAGCTGCATGCCTACGAGGAAGGCATCAACACCAACAGCGCGATGCTCTACCTCAACTGGGGCGATCCGCTCACCGTCGAGCGCCTGATGGAAACGGTGAAGGCCTTCGACGAACGCATCATCCTGCCCAACCCGCAGGGGCACCTGCTGTTCTCCAGCAACTGGTTCGGCGGCAACAAGGTCTACCGCGAACCGAACTGGCAGTGGCAGAAGCCGTATTCCTTCCCGGTGCTGCACCCGGCCTTCCTGATGGGCCAGTACAACGCCGACCCGACCGGGCGCAAGCTGGTCACCGGGCTGGCCGACAGCTACCTGGCGCATGCCTACACCGACGACAAGGGCCGCTGGGCGCTGCCGAACGAGATCCACTGGACCACCGGCAAGACCCGCGGCGGTGAGCTCAACAACGGCTCGGGCAGCGGCGACATCATGCATACCTTCTGGGCGGCATGGCGCTGGACCGGCGATGACAAGTACCTCAAGGCGCTGGACTACCGCGTCGAGCGCGGTGGCCCGGGGGCGCTGTCCAACCTGGGCGAGAACTACGTGGAAGCGTTGGGGCGCGCGGCCGAATGGAACCCGCGGTTCATCAGCGACGCCGACGCGGGCAACACCGGCTTCTCCAGCCTGATGGCGTGGCAGGCCACCGGCGACAAGAAATACCTGGCGGCGCTGCACGCCGACGGCATCCAGGCCAAGGCACAGCGCGAGTACATGAATACCGAAGGCCACTGGTGGTCCGACCGTGTCGAGGCGCCAAGCGAATTCCTGCAGCGTGCGCGGCTGGGCGGCATCGCGCTCAAGCGCAACCAGAGCTGGCCGGGCCACACCGTGAGCTGGCGCTTCGCCCAGCCGAACGCGGCCGAACAGGTGGCGCTGCTGGTGCACGCGCCCTCGCCGGACCGCTTCAAGGTGATCGCCTACAACCTGGGCACGCGCGCGGTGGATGCGGAGATGAGCACCTGGAACGTCACGGCCGGGCAATGGCGGATGACCAGCGGCGTGGACCGCGACGGCGATGACACCATCGACGGCAAGGCGACCACGCGGGATCTCACCCTGGAGCGCAGTGCATCGACCACGTTGCGCTTCGCACCGGGCCAGAGCCAGGTGTTCGAGTTCACGCTGGTGCAGGCCGGCACGCCGGTCGAACAGCGTGCGGACCTGGGCATCGGGCGCGGCGATGTGCGCGTGGAAGGGCAGCAGCTGCACGTGACCGTGCACAGCCTGGGCCACGTGGGCACCGGCGCGGGCGTGGCGGTGCTGGAGGATGCCAAGGGCCGTGAGCTGGCGCGGGTTGAGATGCCGAGCCTGCCCGCACCGAGCGACCTGCTGCCGAAGACCACGACCGTGCGCCTGCCGTTGCCGGCCGGGGATCGCCGTGGCCTGCGCGTGCGCGTGATGCAGGCCGATGGCGCGGCGGAAGTGACCCAGCGCAACAACATGGTGACGCTCGACCGGTAGCGCCCTGCCACGCATGGCGGCTTCGGCCGCCGATCACAGCGTGACCTGGCCCTCGATGCAGGTCACGCAGTCGCCGCCGATCCACAGCGCATCGCCTAGCCGCTCCACCCGCAGCCGACCGGCACGCCCGATCGCCGTGCCCTGGCTGATCACATAGCGGTCCGGCGCTTCGCCGGTGGCCAGCAGCCAGCGCGCGATGCCGGCATTGAGGCTGCCGGTGGCCGGGTCTTCCGGTGCGCCGTCGCCGGCAATGAAGGCGCGGCTCTCGTATTGGGCCTCGCTGCCATCGCTGGCGAGCCATGGCCCGAACACACCCACCTTCAGGCCCATCAGCTGCGCATAGTCCGGCTGGACCGCCAGCACCGCGGCACGATCGCGCAGGCGCAGTGCCAGCCAGCCGGTGCCGTTGTCGGCCCAGCGGGCGTCCACCACGTCTTCCGCCGCCACGCCCAGGCCGCGTCGGACGCGCTCACGCAAATCCGGCGTCAACGCCTCGCCCCGCAGCAGCGGCGGCGCCAGGAACGCCAGGCCGTCGTCGCTGCGGCGGATCCGCACCAGCCCAATCCCGCATTCCTGCACGATCTCCGCGCCCTTCGGCACGCCGCCGTTGGCCAGCCAGGCATGGCAGCTGCCCAAGGTGGGATGCCCGGCAAACGGCAGCTCTTCCAGCGTGGTGAAGATGCGCACGCGGTAGTCCGCCTGCGGATCGGTAGGCGGCAACAGGAAGGTGGTCTCGCTCAGGTTGGTCCAGCGCGCAAAGGCCGCCATGCGGGCGTCTTCCACGCCGTCGGCCTCCAGCACCACGGCCAGCGGATTGCCGCGCAGGGGATCCTGGCTGAAGACGTTGACCTGCTGGAACGGAAACGTACGCATGGCGGAACTTCGAAAGGCGGGAACCGGATGATGCGCGCGGCGCAGGCCGCGGGTCGAGCGCGGCCCTAGGCCGCGTCGGTTTCCATCACCTGCACGCGGCGCTGGTACCAGTCGCCTGCGTCGGGTTCGAAGATCGCGCTGCGGGTCATCTCGCCCTCGTACACATGCACCGAGATGGCCAGGCTGTCGTCGCTGGTGTTGCGGATGGTGTGGTACTCGTGCGGCGGGATCAGGCTGCCGGCACTGCCGCAGTCGCCCAGCACCGCCGGTTCGGCACGGAAGCGGAAGCGCTCGCCATCGCGTTCGAGCAGCCGGTACTGGGTGATTTCCAGCTGGCCCAGCCACACCCCTTCCACGCACCACAGCCCGCTGTGGTCGTGCAGCGGCGTGCCCTGCCCCGGCCCCCAGCTCATCGCCACGATGCTGTAGCCGTGCGCGGCGCTGCGATACAGCTCGCGGCGGGCGTAGTGGTCTTCGATGGGATGGTGCACGCAGGCCGGCAGCTGGATGCGGCTGTCGGCGATGGCCTCGCGCAACGCGCTGCGCAGGGTGGCGGCGATCTGCTGCGGGCTCTCGTGCTGCACCGCGTGGTCGATGGCCGCGATCAGTCGATCACGGCCATGGAAGGGCGGGAAGAGATTACGTTGGTCTTGCATGCCCTGAGTCTAGGCCATCGCGGTGAATGTCGTGTTTGATCTGAATCACATCCAATCGCCCCACGATCACCGAAATACTGATCCATTCGAAGGAAATCGTGGGATATGCCTATCGATCACGGGATCAGCAGCGGCCGCAAGGACGGCACCTGCCGGGCCAGTTCCTCGGTCACCAACGTGGCAAACAGCGCCGCGCCGTCCGGGCCCAGGTGGGTGTAGTCGAACGCGACCTTGGCCTGGCCCATCGGCTCTGCGACGGCGTTGTCCTGTGCGGCCGGTGCCCCCGCGACGGGCGCTGCCCCCACCGTCGTGCCGCCCAGCGCCGCGCTGACCTGCGCCGGCGTGGCCGCCGCCTGCGCCAGCGGCATGGCCGCCACCGGTCCCAGCGCCTGCACCACCGCACGGCTGCGGGCATGCAGGTCGACCAGCGGCACCTCCATCTCGCGCGCCACGCTGCGCACGGCCTCGGCCCAGGGCGCCAGATCGTCGATCAGCACGCCATCGGTGAACTGGCGGCGGGTCAGCGGCGTGACCAGCACCGGCTGCGCGCCCGCCGCGCGGATCTCGCGCACGTAGCGGCGCAGGTAGTCCGGGAACTCGCGTTGCAGGTCGGTGGAGCGCCCCGGCTTGCCCGGCTGGTCGTTATGGCCGAACTGCACCAGCACCCAGGTGCGCGCGTAACCGGGCGTGCGCATCTCCGCCTCGGCCAGCGCCCAGGCGCCTTCGGCGCGGTAGTTGTAGGTGCTGCGCCCGCCCCGGGCCAGGTTGGTGCAGGTCAGGAACGAGGTCACGTGGCGCGCGCAGAAGGCCGGGCCCCAGCCCCCCTGCACGGCGGTGGTGGAATCGCCCACCAGCACGATCTTGCTGGCGCGGATCGGCGTCGGTGGCGGACGATCCAGCACCGCCGGATCTGCGGCGGCGTGCGCCGTGCCCAGTGCACCGAACAGCAGGCTGCCCAGCAGCCAGTTCGACGCGCGCATCAGAACGTACCGCGCTGGATGAAGGGGGCCTGCTGATAGAGACGACGCTCGCCGCCACGCGGGTCGTCGGCCTGCCGCGACGCGGCGTCGAACAGCATCGTTTCGCGGCGGGCGAGCGAATAGGTCTGCCAGCGCGGCAGCGCGGCGTGGTTGGGATCGCCGTGGCGGGCGAAGGCGATCAAGGCCTCGCTCATGGTCGCAGCCACGCGCGTGGCCGCTTCGCTGTCGCCGGTGCGCGAGCCGGCGCGGTCGGTGGTGTCAAAGACCAACGGGATGTCCAGCGTGTGGAAGGCACCGAACTTGCCGCCGTCCAACGGTGAGCCCCAGTCCAGCTGATAGGCCCAGGTGGGTGCGCCCTGGCGTGCGCGCGCCTCCAGTTCCTCCACTGCACCGCGCCACGAGCGGCCGGCGGTGGTGGCCGCGAAGAACACCTCCGAGGGCGTGTAGTGCGGATACAGGCGGCGGTACTCGGCGATCACCACCGAGGGCAGCAGGTCCACGTACTGTTCTTTTTCCAGCTTGGACGGCAGCGTCTCCCACGTGAGCGCGAAATTGGCCGGGTCGTTGCCGAGGAAGGCGCGGGTTTCATCATGGGTGTTGCCGATCACCATCGGAATGCCGGCGGACTGCGCGGGCGCCTCCGGCCAGAACGGGTGCACCGGCAGTGAACGCCCGTCGAGCACCGGCCCGACGTAGAGACTGCTGTTCTCCACGCGCGACGGGTCGCGGGCACGGGTGGCGGCCAGCAGCGCGTCCATCGGCATCGTGCGCAGCGCTTCGGCATCGGCCGCCCCCACCGCCTGCATCGCGATCTGCGCGCGCTGGGTGGCCGCCCGCGGGCCGGCCGCGGTGACCTGCTGCCCACTCATGGTCCAGGCGCGCTGGAACAGGCCACGTGCGGCCGGCATGGCCATCAGCGTGGCGATCTTGGCACCGCCGCCGGACTGCCCCACCACAGTGATGTTGCCGGCATCGCCCCCGAATTCGGCGGCATGCTGGCGCACCCAGTGCAGTGCCTGCACCAGGTCGAGCTGGCCGACATTGCCCGAGTCGGCAAAGCGCGCATCGCCCAGCTGCGCCAGGTACAGGTAGCCGAACACGTTGAGCCGATGGTTGACCGTGACCACGACCACGTCGCCGCGCCGGCACAACGCACTGCCGTCGTACAGCGGGTCGCTGCCGGAGCCGTTGTTGTACGCACCGCCATGGATGTAGAACACGATCGGCCGCTTGCCGCCGTCGCGCAGCGCCGGGGTCCACACGTTGAGGTAGAGACAGTCTTCGCTGCCCGGCCCTTCCTTGCCGGTCTGCGGGGCGGCGTTGCCATAGTCCAACGCATCGCGCACGCCACGCCAGGCCACCTCGGGCAGCGCCGGCTGGAACCGCCGGGGCGCGGTGTCGGCACCATAAGGGATGCCGCGGAACACATTCACCCCCTGCTCGCGTTGCCCGCGCACCCGGCCACTGCGTACGCGGGCCAGCGGCGCGGCGTCGTCGCGCGGCCCAGGCACGCCGGCGAAGGCCGGCAGCAGGGGCAGGCTGGTGGCGCCCAGCATCAGGGCGTAGCGCGCGCTGTCGCGCAGGAAACGTCGACGCTGCAGGTCGGCGGGGGACTCACTCATGGCGCGCGGGCTCCGTGTGGCGCGAAGGGATCCAGCGCAGGGCCAGCTCGGTCCACTGCGCAACGGTCAAACCGGGCGGGATGCGCACGCCGAAGCCGTGGCCGCCCTGCGGGAACAGGTGCATTTCGGTGGACACGCCGGCCCGCAGCAGCGCCTGGTAATAGACCAGGCTGTTGTGCACCGACACCACGGTGTCGTCCTGCGCATGCACCAGGAAGGTGGGCGGGGTATCGGCGCGGACGTGTTCCTGCATCGAGTACTGCTGCTGCAGCGTGCTGTCCGGATGCGGCCCGAGCAGGCGCGAACGCGAGCCGGTGTGTGCATGAGCGCCCATGTCGATCACCGGGTAGATCAGCAGCGCCACATCCGGGCGTGCGCTGAGCGCATCGATGGCGTCGCGGTGCGGGTACACCGGCGTATCGAAGCCGTTGCTCAGCCGCGCGGCGACATGCCCACCGGCAGAAAAGCCCATGACCCCGATACGCTGCGGATCAATCTGCCATCGCGCGGCCCCGGCGCGGATCACCCGCATCGCGCGCTGCGCATCGGCCAGCGCCGCCTGGCGGTCGCTGCGGCCGGCGGGCAACCGATAGCGCAGCACGAACAGGGTGACCCCGCCCTCATCGACAAATGCCGGCACCAGGGCGGTGCCCTCCTTGTCCAGCACGATGCGCTGGTAGCCGCCGCCCGGCACCACCAGCAGGGCGCTGCCATTCGGGCGCGGCGGCCGGTACACCACCAGGTAGGGCGCGCTGATGGTGTCGATGTAACGGTCCGGCAGCGCCGGGTCGGTGCTGCGTTCGATCACGTTGGGCACGCTGGCCGGGCCGGTCTCGCCGGGGACCTGGCCGTGCGGCCACAGCTCGATGCGGTCCGGCGCGCCGGCCGCCGGTTCGGTGGCCGGCACAGAACGTTCGGCCGCGCGGGCCAAGGCGAGGGGACTGGCAAGCAACAGCAGCATCAACAACGGCAGCAACAGGGGGCGGCGCATCCGCATCGGTCCTTTCCAGGTGGGGGTGTACCCCGGATCGTGCCTGACGATGGCGCCTCTGATGCGCTGCACATTGCCAATGACACCGGTTTACCATATACAGCTCATCCAGCCACTGTCGATTGGCAGTGCAACATTTCTCCGGGAGACCCGCTTGAGCAACGACAACGGCAAACAGGACCTGCCAGACCACGGTTTGGGTGAGATCGCCCGCCACTTCGTCGGCGCCCGCCAACAGGGCCGATCCCTGCCGGATTTCCCGGGCACGATCCCCGCCGACCTGGTCACCGCCTACCAGGTGCAGGACCAGGCCATCGCGCTGTGGGGCGACCAGGTAGTGGGCTGGAAAGTGGGCTACATCGCCGCCGAGCGCCGCGATGCCTCGGGCGATGACCGCCTGCTGGGCCCGATTTTCTCGCGCAATCTGCAAAATGCTACCGGTGGAACAGTGGACATTCCGGTGTTCGTCGGCGGCTTCGGCGCGGTCGAGGCCGAGTACGTGATCCAGCTGCAGGAAGACGCCCCGGCTGACAAGCTGCACTGGACCCCCGAAGAGGCCGAGGCGCTGGCTGCCCGGCTGTTCATCGGCGTGGAAGTGGCCAGCAGCCCGTTGGCCACCATCAACAAGCTCGGCCCGCGCGTGGTGGTGTCCGATTTCGGCAACAACAACGGCCTGGTGCTCGGCACCGAGATCGCCGACTGGACCCGCCTGGACGATGCCGACCTGCGTGCGGAAACCCGCATCGACGGTGAGGTGGTCGGTACCGGCGGTGCCACCCTGTTGCCCGGTGGCCTGCGTACCGCCTATGCCTTCGCCCTGGGCCGTTCGGCGCAGCGCGGTAGGCCGTTGAAGGCCGGCGACCTGATCGCCAGCGGCAACGCCACCGGCATCCACGACATTGCCGTAGGCCAACAGGCACTGATCCGTTTCGCCGGTTACGGCGACATTACCTGCAGGGCCATCGCTGCCGGGTAACCGCGCAGCCTTGGACAGTCCGCTTGGGAGGGCGCAGATGTTCACTCGCAGAAATTTCCTTGGCACCGGTCTGGGCGCGCTTGCCGTGCCTGCGCTGGCGGCCTGTTCGCGGTCAACGGGCAGCGCGCCGGCCGGTGCGCAGTTGCTGACCGCCACCGACGTCCACGTGGCCGACTACCCCACCGTCACCGCGGTGAAGTGGATCGGCCAGCAGCTGGAACACAAGACCGGCGGCCGCCTGAAGCTGCGCCAGTACCACTCCGGCCAGCTTGGCCGTGAGTCCGAGGCGATCGACATGGCCCGCTTCGGCGCCATCGACATCACCCGGGTCTACTCCGGTGCACTCAACAACGCCTTTCCGCTGACCCAGGCGCTGTGCCTGCCCTACGTGTTCGAGTCGGTGGCGCACATGCGCCGCGCGCTGGACGGTGGCGTGGCCGACGCAGTGCTGAAGGGCTTCGAGACCCGCGACCTGGTCGGCCTGGCCATCTACGATTCCGGCGCGCGCTGCTTCTACAACACCAAGCACCCCATCGTGGAGCCCAAGGACCTGCACGGCCTGAAGCTGCGCGTGGCGTCGTCGGACATCTTCATCCAGCTGATGCGCCTGCTGGGTGCCAACCCCACCCCGATGTCGC
This sequence comes from Stenotrophomonas sp. AC248, assembly GCF_979258185.1. NCBI lineage: Bacteria > Pseudomonadati > Pseudomonadota > Gammaproteobacteria > Lysobacterales > Lysobacteraceae > Stenotrophomonas > Stenotrophomonas sp. AC248. Next base: position 4,600,961 of record NZ_OZ409840.1, read on the forward strand.
TGGGCGACACTTTCTCGGGCATGGAAACGCACATGATCGACGGTGCGGAAAACAACATGCGCAGCTTCCATTCCAGCCGTCATTTCGAGGCCGCGCATTACTGGTCGCAGAGCGACCATTCCTACGCGCCGGACGTGCTGCTGATGTCGCGCCAGAGCCTGGAGGCGCTCACCCCGGCCGACCGCGCGCTGGTGATCGAGACCGCGCGTGAATCGGTCACGGTGATGCGACAGCAGTGGGATGCCTCGGAGAACACCGCCCGCCAGGCCGTGGCCGACTTCGGCATCACGTTCAACGCCGTCGACATGCCGGCCTTCCGCAAGGCCGCCGATCCGCTGCTGCAGCAGTACCTGCAGCAGCCGGCGCTGGCCGCGCTTACCCGTCGCATCCGCGACTTCGCCTGAGGCCCCGACGCGATGTCCGACCCGACTTCCGAACCCCCCGTCATCGTCAGCGCGCCGCAGCGCGTGCTCAACGTCATCGCCGACGTCGCCATCCACATCGCCGTCATCGCCCTGCTCGGGCTGGTGGTGGTGCAGGGCTGGCAGGTGTTCGCACGCTACGTCATCAACGACTCGCCCAGCTGGACCGAGCCGGTCACGCTGCTGCTGCTGGCCACCGCGATGAGCCTGGGCGCTGCCACCGGCGTGCATACCCGCCGCCACTTCGGCTTCTTCCTGCTGGCCGCGCACATGGGCCCGGGCCTGCGCCGCGCGGTGGATGTGTTCGCCGCGCTGGTGGTGGCCGTGCTCGGCACCGTGATTGCCTGGTGGGCCGCGGTGCTGCTGCTGGACGGCCTGGACATCAAGGCGGCCGGCGCCAACCTGCCGCAGAGCATCAACTACCTGCCGCTGTGCATTGGCGGCGCACTGATGGCGATCTTCGCCGTGAACCAGATGGTGCAGGCTGTGCTGCCCGTCGACGCCGACACCGTTGCCGAGGGAGACCGCTGAGCCATGGGTATCACGATCCTGTTTACCGTTTTCGCGGTGCTGCTGCTGCTGGGCGTGCCGGTGGCCTATGCGCTGGCCGCTGCCGCCCTGGCCACGCTCTGGTACCTGGACCTGCCCACCTTGGTGCTGGTCCAGCAGATCTCCGCCGGCACCGGCTCGGCCTCGCTGATCGCCATTCCCTTGTTCATCTTCGCCGGTGAAATCATGATGCGCGGCGGCATCTCCGAACGCCTGATCTCGCTGGCGTCCTCGCTGGTGGGGCGCATGCGCGGTGGCCTGGGCCAGGTGTCGATCCTGTCCTCGCTGTTCTTCGGTGGCGTGTCCGGTTCGGCCATCGCCGATGTCTCGGCGGTGGGCGGCACGATGATTCCGCAGATGGTCAAGCGCGGTTACGACCGTGACTTCGCGGTCAACGTCAGCATCACCGCTGCGCTGGTGGCGCTGCTGGTGCCGCCGTCGCACAACCTGATCCTGTTCTCGGCCGCGGCCGGTGGTGGCCTATCGATCGCCGATCTGTTCGCGGCCGGTATCGTGCCGGCGCTGCTGATGACCGTCGTCCTGATGATCACCGGTTATCTCGTGGCACGCCGCCGCGGTTACGGCGTGGAAATCTTCCCGGGCTGGCGCGCGGTGCTGCTGCGGCTGGTGTCGGCGCTGCCGGGCCTGGGCCTGGTGGCGCTGATCTTCATCGGTATCCGCGCGGGCATCTTCACCGCGGTGGAAAGCGCGGCCATCGCCGTGGTCTACGCCCTGCTGGTCACCACCGTGCTGTACCGCCAGCTCAACTGGCGCGAGTTCATGGGCACGGTGACCCATGCGGCGCGCAGCACCGGTGTGATCCTGTTCGTGATCGCCACCGCCGCGGTGTTCGGCTGGCTGCTGGCCTACCTGGAAGTGCCCGCGGCCGCGGTGAACTTCCTGCAGTCCTTCGCGCACAGCCAGTTCATGGTGCTGCTGATGATCGTGGTGATGCTGTTGCTGCTGGGCACCTTCATGGACCTGGCACCGATGATCCTGATCTGCACGCCGATCTTCCTGCCGGTGGCCAAGGCCTACGGCATCGACCCGATCCACTTCGGCCTGGTGCTGGTACTGACCGGTGGCCTGGGCCTGGTGACGCCGCCGGTGGGCTCGGTGCTGTTCATCGGTACCGCGATCGGCAAGATCAGCGTGGGCGAGAGCATGCGCTCGATCTGGCCGTTCTGGTTCGCCGCGTTGGGCGTGCTGTTGATCGTGACCTTCTTCCCGGAAATGTCGCTGTGGCTGCCCGCCCTGCTGCGCGCGTAAACGTGCGGCGGCTCGCGGTCCTGCTGTGGATCGCCCTGCCCTGCGCCGTCATGGCGCAGGGCCAGGACATCCCCCTGCGGGGCTTCCAGGACGGCATCAACCATTGGCAGAGTGGGCACGGCACGGACTACCCGCGCTGGTCCCCCGGTCAGTACCGGCAGATCGCCGACAACCTAGTCGCCCTGCAACGCCATGGCGGCGGTTGGGCGGTCAACCAGGATCCGCAGCGGGTCCTCGACGATGCCGCCAAGACACAGGCGCTGGCCGACCAGGCTACGCCCGGGGGCAGCTTCGACAACCGCAACATCTACACCCAGGTGGCCTACCTCGCCGAGGCCTTCGCGCGCAGCGGTGACGTGCGCTATCGCGATGCCGCCGTACACGGGCTGGACTTCATCCTCGCCGAGCAGATCGACAGCTGTGGTGGCTGGCCGCATTCGGTGCCGTCCCGCACCGCGTACCACGGCCACATCACCTTCGCCGACGACGTCACCAGTGGCGTGCTGGCCACGCTGCGGCGCGTGCTGCGCGAGCCGGTGTTCGGCTTCATCACTACCGAACGGCGTGCCCGCGTGGACGCCGCCGTGACCGCCGGGGATGCCTGCCTGCTGCGCCTGCAGGTGCGCCAGGACGGCGTGCCCACGATCTGGGCCGGGCAGTACGACCGCACCACCCTGCAGCCTGCACAGGGCCGCAAGTTCGAACTGCCCGCACTGGTCACCGACGAGAGCGTGGGCGTGGTCCGTTACCTGATGTCGATCCCGGACCCGTCGCCGGCGGTGGTCACCGCCATCAACGCCGCCATGGCGTGGTTCCAGGCGCACGCAGTAACCGGGTGGCGGTTGGAGACGTTCGAGACGACCCCGGCGCAGTTCCAGTTCCATCGCACCACCGTCGACCGCCGCCTGGTCGCCGACGCCGGCGCGCCGCTGCTGTGGGGGCGCTTCCACGACCTGCAGGACAGTTCGGTGCTGCTGGCCAACCGCGAGGGCGAACGGGTGGCCCGCTTCGAAGAGATTCCGCGCGAGCGCCGCACCGGCTACCACTGGTACGGCACCTGGCCGCAGGCCCTGATCACCACCGACTACCCGCGCTGGCAACAGCGCACCGCCGGGACCGGCGCGCGTTGAGCGCGGCCGGCCCACGCTACGTTCAAGGAGACACACGATGCGTTTGAGGACGACCCTGGCCAGCTTCGCCACCGCCTGCCTGCTGCTGGCGGGCGCCGGCCACGCCGCCGAGCCCGCCACCGCCTGGAAGCGCGGCATCGAGAACCAGCGCCAGGCTGACCTGGGCAACGGCACCTTCCTCAACCCCGTGTTCGCCGGTGACCGGCCGGATCCCTCGGTGCTCAAGGATGGGCAGGACTACTACCTCACCCTGTCCTCGTTCGATGCCTACCCCGGCCTGCCGATCTGGCACTCGCGCGACCTGGTCAACTGGCAGCCGCTGGGCCATGCCATCACCAAGAACGTGGGGGCGATCTGGGCGCCGGACATCGTCAAGCACGGCAGCCGCTACTACATCTATTTCCCGGCCCGCACCGGCGAGACCCGCAGCAACTTCGTGGTCTGGGCCGACAGCATCAAAGGCCCGTGGAGCGAGCCGATCGACATCGGGCTGGGGGCCTACATCGACCCGGGCCACGCGGTGGGCGAAGACGGCAAGCGCTACCTCTTCCTCAGCGGCGGCGACTACGTGCAACTGGCCGACGACGGGCTGAGCGTGGTCGGCACGCCCAAGCATGTGTACGACGGCTGGAAGTACCCGGAAAGCTGGGACGTGGAGGCCTACGCGCAGGAAGGCCCGAAGATCAATTTCCGCGATGGCTGGTACTACATGACCACCGCCGTGGGCGGCACCGCCGGCCCGCCGACCGGGCACATGGTGATCACTGCGCGCTCGCGCTCGATCCACGGCCCGTGGGTGAATGCCCCCAACAACCCGATCATGCGCACCCGGTCGGCCGCCGAGCCGTGGTGGTCGCGCGGCCACGCCACGGTGATCGAAGGCACCGACGGGCGCTGGTGGATGATGTACCACGGCTACGAGAACGGGTATTGGACGCTGGGCCGCCAAGCGCTGCTGGAGCCGATCGAATGGACCGCCGACGGCTGGTTCGTGGCCAAGGGCGGCGACCTCGGGCAGCCGCTGGCCAAGCCCTCGGGAAGCTCGGTGGGCCCGCACGGCATGGCGCTGTCCGACGATTTCCGCGGCACGCGCCTTGGCCCGCAGTGGTCGTTCTTCAACCCGGCCCAGGACGAGTACGCCCGGCTGGACTTCACCGGCAAGGGCCTGGTGCTGCAGGGCAAGGGTGAAACGCCCCGCGACAGCTCGCCGCTGACCGCCATCGCCGGTGACACGGCCTACCAGTTCGAGGTCGAGATGCACGTCGCTCCGGGCGCGGTGGGCGGTGCCCTGCTCTACTACAGCGACCGCCTGTACGTGGGCGTGGGCAGCAACGGCGAGAAGTTCATCATGCACCGCTACGGCGAGGAGCGCCCCACCCGGCTGGCCCCCAGCGCCACCGGGGGCACGCTGTGGCTGCGGGTGACCAACAACCGTCACATCGTCACCATTCACTCCAGCACCGACGGCAAAACCTGGCAGAAGTACCCGGTTCAGATGGAAGTCTCCGGCTACCATCACAATGTGGCGGGCAAGTTCCTGGCCCTGAAGCCGGCCCTGTACGCTGCCGGCCAGGGCAAGGTGGAGTTCCGCAATTTCCGCTACCGCGCCCTCGATTGAGCTGCCCGCTAGAATCCCCTGACTCATCCCCGGTTTGAACGACATGTCATTGCGCAGCAAAACCGATCCGTCGCCGCACGGATTGACCAAAGGCAAGGCCGCCACGATCAACGACATCGCGCGCCTGTCCGGGGTGTCCAAGAAGACCGTCTCGCGCATCATCAACAACTCGCCGCTGGTGCGTAAAGACACCCGCGACAAGGTGGAAGCACTGATGCGCGAGGTCGGCTACACGCCCGACCCGCTGGCGCGTGGGCTGGCCTTCCGGCGCTCGTTCCTGATCGGCATGGTCTACGACAACCCCACCGCGCAGTACATCGTGGACATGCAGTACGGCGCGCTGGACGCGCTGCGCGGCTCCAGTTTCGAACTGGTGGTGCACCCCTGCGACTCGCGCAGCCCCGGCTACATCGATGGCGTGCGCCGCTTCGTGCAGCAGCAGAAGCTGCACGGCGTGATCCTGGTACCGCGTGCGTCGGAAGACCAGGCGCTGGTGGACATGCTCGACGAGATCGGCGTCCGCTTCACCCGCATCGCCTCGCTGCCCCTGGACGACACCTCGCAGATGGTGGTCACCCACGACCGCGACGGCGCCGCCGAAGCGGCCGACTATCTGCTCTCGCTGGGCCACCGCGACATCGCCCTGGTGACCGGCCCGAGCGCCTACCGTTCGGCGCACGAGCGTACCGCCGGCTTCATCGATGCGCTGGCCAAGCGCGGCATCGAGCTGCCCCCGGCGCGCATCGTCGAGGCCGGCTATACCTTCGAATCGGGCGTGGCCGCCGCCGAAAAGCTGCTGCTGGGCAAGCAGCGCCCCACCGCCATCTTCACCGGCAACGATGAAATGGCCGCCGGCATCTACAAGGTCGCCCTGCGCGCGGGCATCAACATTCCGCGCCAGCTGTCGATCATCGGCTACGACGACAGCCCGCTGGCCTCGCGCCTGTGGCCGTCGCTGACCTCGGTGCGCCGCCACACCCGCGACACCGGGCGCACCGCCGCGGCCATGCTGATCCAGCCCGACGGCCAGGCCGCGCTGCAGATCGCCAGCGTGCGCCCGCACCTGATCGTGCGCGACTCCTGCCAACCGCCCGAGGATTGACGCGCGCCGCGATGGCAACGACGCGCGTTCAGGATCAACGCGTCGCCACGCGCCCGTGCAATCGGTTGCCGATCGCACGGCTTTTCTGACATGGACACCACGCCGGGCCCGCCCTGGCCTATCGTGCGCTGCAAAATGACACCGGTTTACCAACTCGCTACACTTTGACCAAATCGCGCCGGGGCCGACCTGCTGCCCCACCCCTGCTCTGGAGACGCCATGTACTGCAAGACCCACTACGCCACCCATCCCGACGCCATCAAGGGCGCCAGCAATGACGACCTGCGCGAGCTGTACCTGCTCGACGGCCTGTTCAACGCCGATGCGGTGACGCTGAAGTACACCCACTACGAGCGCTTCGTGCTCGGCGGTGCGGCCCCGGTCAACGGCCCGCTGTCGCTGCCCAAGCAGACCGAGCCGGCCTCGGCCGCCGGCCATCCGTTCCTGGAGCGTCGCGAGCTGGGCATCATCAACGTCGGCGCCGGCAGCGGCACCGTCACCGTGGACGGCACCGTGTTCCAGCTCGGCCCGAAGGACGGCCTGTACGTGGCCATGGGCAGCGTGGACGTGGTGTTCGCCTCCGATGATGCCGCCACCCCGGCGCAGTTCTACCTGGCCTCCACGCCGGCGCATGCGCGCTTTGAAACCAAGCAGCTGTCGATCAAGGACGCCGTGGCGCTGGATCGCGGCGCGCTGGAAACCAGCAACGAGCGCACCATCTACCAGTACATCGTGCCGGCCACCTGCCAGTCCTCGCAGCTGCTGCTGGGCCTGACCGTGCTCAAGCCGGGGAGCGTCTGGAACACCATGCCGCCGCACCTGCACGACCGCCGCAGCGAAGTCTATTTCTACTTCGACCTGGGCCAGAACGACCGCGTGTACCACTTCATGGGCGAGCCCGAAGCGCAGCGCCACATCGTCATCCAGAACAACGAAGCGGTGGTGTCCCCGCCGTGGTCGATCCACATGGGCGCCGGCACCAGCAACTACGCCTTCATCTGGGCGATGGGCGGCGAAAACCTGGATTACACCGACATGCACGTGCTGGACATCTGCCAGCTCAAGTGACCCCCGCACGCCGCCCGCACCGCGCGGGCGGCGTCTGTGCCGCATTGGAAAAGGACCGCATACGCAATGGCTAATCCGTTCAGTCTGGAAGGCAAGGTCGCCCTGGTCACCGGTGGCAACACCGGCCTGGGGCAGGGCATCGCCGTGGCACTGGCGCAGGCCGGTGCCGACGTCGCCGTAGCCGGCATCCAGCCGCCCACCGAGACCATCGCCGCCATCACTTCGCTGGGCCGTCGCTGCCTGGCCATCGAAGCCAACCTGATCAGCATCGAGCCGGTCGAGCGGGTCATCCGCGAAACCATCGAAGGCCTCGGTGGCCTGGACATCCTGGTCAACAACGCCGGTCTGATCCGCCGCGCCGACGCGGTGGACTTCAGCGAGCAGGACTGGGACGACGTGATGAACGTCAACATCAAGTCCGCGTTCTTCATCTCGCAGGCGGCCGGCCGGCATTTCATCGCCCAGGGCCGCGGCAAGATCATCAACATCGCCTCGATGCTGTCCTTCCAGGGCGGCATCCGCGTGCCGTCGTACACGGCCAGCAAGAGCGGCATCGCCGGCATCACCCGGTTGCTGGCCAACGAGTGGGCCAGCAAGGGCATCAACGTCAACGCGATCGCCCCGGGCTACATGGCCACCGACAACACCGCGGCGCTGCGTGCCGACGAGGACCGCAACAAGTCCATCCTCGACCGCATTCCGGCCGCACGCTGGGGCACCCCGGAAGACCTGGGCGGCACGGCCGTGTTCCTGGCGTCCAGCGCATCGGACTACGTCAACGGCGCGGTCCTGCCGGTCGATGGCGGCTGGCTCGCTCGGTAAGCGACACCACCGAACGATGCGCCCACGCGGGCAGACGATGGGCGCCCTTGGGCGCCCATCTGTCATTCAGGCACCCCATCTGCCCGGTAGTGCCGGCCGCTGGCCGGCAGCTCTCAGGCACCCCATCTGCCCGGTAGTCCCGGCCGCTGGCCGGCAGCTCTCAGGCACCCCATCCGCCCGGTAGTGCCGGCCGCTGGCCGGCAGCTCTCCACCCAGGAGCACGACCATGCTGCGTTTGCTGTTGTCGCTGTCGTTCCTGCTCGCCGCCCCCAGCGCGCTGTGCGCCCCACACCGCATCTTCATTGCCGGGGATTCCACCGCCGCCGCGTACGGCCCGGAGCGCGCGCCACAGGCCGGCTGGGGCCAGGCCTTGCAGAGCTATCTTGATCCCACCGTGTGGGAGGTCCGCAACCACGCCAAGGGCGGCCGCAGCACGCGCAGCTTCATCGACGAGAAACGCCTGGACGCCATCGCCGCCGAGCTCCAACGCGGCGATGTGCTGCTGATCCAGTTCGGCCACAACGACGCCAAGTTCGAAGACCCCACGCGCTACACCGAGCCCGGCAGTGCGTATCCGCACTACCTCATGCGCTACGTGCAGCTGGCTCGCGACAAAGGCGCCACGCCGGTGCTGATCAGCCCGGTGGCGCGACTGTTGTACGACTTCGGCTCACTGCTGGACACCCACGCGCTGTACACCCAGGCCATGAAGCAGCTGGCCACCCGCGAGCAGGTGGCGCTGATCGACCTCAACGACAGCTCCACGCGCTGGATCCGCGCGTTGGGCGAGCAGGGCGCGCGGCCGTACTTCCTGTTCGTGCCCGAACAGAACAAGGCCGATGGCACGCATTTCAGCACCGCCGGTGCAAACGCCGTGGCGTGCCTGGTCGTGCGCGACTGGGTTGCGCTGCAGCCCACGCTGAAACCCACGCTGAAACGCGATATCGATTGCGACGTGCGCAGTGCGGGGCAGGGCGCGGATGCATCCAAACCCTCGCGCGTGGTGCATGAGCGCGACATCGCGATCACCCAGCCCGGCCCCCATGGCGGCGCCGGCCCCACCACCGCCTACCCGTTCTTCGCCAACGACACCGACCTGCCGTTCGTGCTGCGCAAGCGCGTGCTGCACAAAGGCGCCGGCATCGGCCTGCACCCGCAGCACAAGGACGAGATCTACTACATCGTCAGCGGGCGTGGCAGCTATGTGCTGGACGGCAAACAACACGACGTGGCGGCCGGCGACGCGCTGCTGACCCGCACCGGCAGCCTGCATGCGCTGCAGCAGGTGGGCGACGATGATCTGGTGGTGCTGCTGGCCTATCCTCGTTAGGTACCGACCGTTGGTCGGCACCGGGCGTACTCACTGCTGCGGGCCGGCATCCGGTTCCGGCCCGAAATGCAGCACGCCGAGCCTAGCCAGGTCCTCGGGGCGTGCGTAGTACGCCTCTTCAAACTGCTCCAGCGCGTCCTGCTCCGCAGGCGTCATCGCCTCGTACAGATCGCTCAACTCGGTCACCGCCGGATCATCCTCAAAACGATCCAGCAGCCCGCGCATGCCGGCCAGCGCCGCATGCGTCTGGTCCGCACCGATGGCACGCAGCCCCTGCAGGGCCAGCTGACAGGTGGGGTCGCCCCAGTTGCACAGGAACTGCATGAAGCCGCCGTTATTGATGTCCGCTTCCATCCGCCACAAGGCCACCAGCAGCTGGTCCTGCGCTGACAGCGCGTCCAGTCTCCAGTCCAGAGCATGCAGCCGCTGCATGGCATGGTCGTAGCGCGCATCCCACAGCAGGTCCAGCACGTAGACCATGCCGGTGGCCGACGCCGGCGACAGCGCCGGCCAGTTCGCGCCGAGGCCGTCGTCGGTCAACACCCACTGCGCACGCTGCTTCGCCGACGCCTTCTCCAGCCGCGGGTTGCGCGTGAGGAACTCAGCCACCTGCGTGCCGTTGGCCAGCTGCAGGTGTACGTGGGTGGCATCGAAGTGGATGGATTGGATGCGGAACGCAGACAGAGGCATGGCGTTGGACAGCGGCACGGGCAGGGCCAAGACCTTAACAGAGCTCAATCCATCCCCAGGTAGAGCCGACCGTTGGTCGGCTGCTCCCCATCCATGCCGCCCGCTGCAATGGCGCGCGAACGGCAGCCGACCAACGGTCGGCTCTACCGATCAGACATCGCCGCCGTCTTCCCAGCCTTCGCCGGTGCCCTTCTGGAACACCGTGTCGCCGTCCTGCACGTCACCGGCGGGCAGATGGTCCTTGGCCTCCAGCGACGCATAGATCGGCGTGAAGTCCGGTGCGGTCGCCTCCATCAACTGCTCGAAGCTGTCGATGACGAAGTAGGTCTTCTGGAACGTGTCGATGCGGTAGCGGGTACGCATGATCCGCTCCAGGTCGAAGCCGATGCGGTTGGGCGCGGCCGATTCCAGCGAGTACAGCGATTCGCCCTTGGACGATACAATGCCGGCGCCGTAGATGCGCAGGCCTTCGTCGGTGTTGATCAGCCCGAACTCCACCGTGTACCAGTACAGGCGAGTGAGGTGCTGCAGCGCCTCGGGGCCGATCGCATGCGCCTTCACGCCACCGCGGCCGTAAGCGGCCATGTAGTCGGCGAAAACCGGGTTCATCAGCAGCGGCACATGCCCGAACAGGTCATGGAACATGTCCGGTTCGGCGATGTAGTCGATCTGGTCGGGGCGGCGGATCCACCAGGTCACCGGAAAGCGGCGGTTGGCCAGGTGGTCGAAGAAATCCAGTTCCGGCAGCAGCCCTTCCACCCCCACCAGCGTCCAGCCGGTGGCGGCGCCCAGCACCTCGTTTAGCTGGTCGAAGCGCGGAATCATGTGCGCGCTCATGCCCATCTCGTCCTGCGCGTGCAGGAACTCCTTGCTGGCGCGGCCTTCCAGCAGCGCACGCTGGCGCTGGTACAGCGTGCTCCAGGTGGCGTGGTCGTCGGCGGTGTAGGTGTCCCAGGGCTGTTCCACGATCGCGGTGGTATACACCGGCACGTAACCCTTGTCGGTCTGCTGGTGTTCGACGCGGCGCGGGGCGGTGGCGGTTTCCATCGTGGTGGTCTCCTGGGAAGTCATCTGACGATGCTAGGGCAGGGGGCGCGCAAGAGGTTTGCAAAGTTGCGCGGATATGCCCAACTGGCGCAATATCATTGCGTCCACCTCATGTTGCGGAGCAGCAATGGCCGGAGAACCCCAGTTCGACCGCACGGATCTGCGCCTGTTGGCTGAAATCCAGCAGCACGGCCGTGCCACCAACGCCGAACTGGCCGCCCGGGTGAACCTCTCCCCGTCGGCCTGCCTGCGCCGCGTGCAGCGCCTGGAGAACGAGGGCGTGATCGCCGGCTACGGCGCGCGGCTGGAACCCCGGCGCATCGGCCTGGGCCTGCAGGCGTTCGTCCGCGTGCAGCTGGAAAAGCACGACCAGCACGCCATCGGCGTGTTCGCCGACAGCGTGGTGGAGTGGGACGAAGTGGTCGCCTGCCACGCCCTCACCGGCGACATGGACTACCTGCTGCACATCTACGTGCGCGACCTGGAGCACTTCTCCAGTTTCCTGCTGGACAAACTGCTCAACGCCGCCGGCGTGGCCGACGTCAATTCCAGCTTCGTGCTGCGCACGGTGAAGGATTTCCGCGCGCTGCCGTTGTCGCAGCTGGAATAACGCGGATCGCAAACGCGATCACGTGCTGGAACCCACCGTTGCTCGCCCACACGACCATTCCAACACGGTAGAGCCGACCGTTGGTCGGCTGCGCGACCACACCAAAGCGGTAGAGTCGACCGTTGGTCGACTGAGCACTGCGTCGCAATGCTCAACATTGAAATGCGTTTGATCCTGCTCCGATAAAAAGGCGTTCTGCCGTTGCGTGCGCTGTATTCGCGGCCTAGCCCTTTCTCCTGCTGACGCAATTGCCTCTGTAACCCCCAGCGCCGCGCGACGCACCATGCGCGCGTGCGTTAGGGAGATGACGGATGGACAAGGGTGCCGGAGCGCCACGCCACGGGGCAGTGGGAAACGGATCACAACATACGCCAGCGGATTCATGGTTGAATCCGTACTTGGATGAACGTGGCGGAGCCACGGCGGACCATTCCGCCGGCGGTGCCACGCGCAAGACGGACCCCAGCATTACACCGGCCACTGAGCCGTTGAATGCGAAGGCTGTCGGCGAATCAACAGGGATGTGAACATGGACAGTTCAATGACGGCCGCCTTGGTGGCGGCGCTGCGGGCAGGTGACGCCCGCCGGTTCCTGCGCCTGCACACGGCGCTGGGCTCTGGCGTATTGGTAGCCGAAACATTTGATGGCCTCGAGCAGATCGATGGCGCGGGGTTTCAATGGTCCATCACCGCGCTCTCGCTGGAGGCCGGGCTCCCACTGGATGAGCTGATCGGCCAACCGGCGCTGTTGCAGCTGGAGTCGGCCAATAACAACCTG